>CAIUDO010000486.1 GCA_903897935.1 uncultured Pseudomonadota bacterium | reverse complement strand
GGTGCGCTCGCGCGCGCGGGCGTCGGCGCGGAGCGCATCGCGGCGATCGGCATCACGAACGAGCGTGAGACGTCGTTGTTGTGGGACGGCGTCACCGGGCAGCCCATCCACCGCGCGCTCGTCTGGCAGGACCGCCGCACCGCCGACCGCTGCGTCGCGCTTCAGGAGGCCGGGCACGGCCCGCTGTTCCGGGAGCGCACCGGCTTGGTGCTCGATCCTTACTTCTCAGGGACCAAGCTCGCGTGGCTGCTCGACAACGTCGCGGGGGCGCGCGCGGCCGCCGAGGCGGGTCGGCTCCGGTTCGGCACGATCGACACCTGGTTGACGTGGCGGCTGACGGGCGCGCACGTCACCGACCCGTCGAACGCGAGCCGTACGCTGCTGTTCGACTTGCACAAGCTCTCCTGGGACCCCGATCTCGCCGCGATCCTCGGCGTGCCGGCCTCCGTGCTACCGCGCGTCGCGAGCTCGTCGGAGGTCTACGGCGTCACGCGCGGGGTCGGGTTCTTGCCTGACGGCATCCCGGTCGCTGGGCTGATCGGCGATCAGCAAGGCGCGCTGTTCGGCCAGGCGTGCTTCTCGCCCGGCATGGCGAAGTGTACGTACGGCACGGGCGCGTTCGTGCTGCTCAACACGGGCGGCGCCCCGCGGTCGAGCGATCACGGCATGCTGACTACGGTCGGGTGGAAGGTCGGCGACCGCGTCACGTACGCGTTGGAGGGCAGCGCGTTCGTAGCGGGTGCTGCGGTGCAGTGGCTGCGCGACGGGCTCGGCTTCTTCTCGAGCGCGGCCGAGGTCGAAGCGTTGGCGGCGTCGGCGCCGGACTCCGGTGGGGTGGTGTTCGTGCCGGCGCTCACGGGGTTGGGGGCGCCACATTGGCGGCCAGAGGCGCGCGGCCTGCTGCGTGGCTTGACCCGGGGCACCACGCGGGCGCACATCGCGCGGGCGGCGCTCGAGGGCGTGGCGCTGCAGATCGTCGACATCCTCGGCGCGATGGCGGCCGACCTCGGCGGGCCGTTGCGCGAGCTGCGGGTCGACGGCGGGGCGGCTCGGAACGATCTCCTGATGCAGCTCCAGGCGGACCTGCTCGGGGTTCGCTGCGTTCGGCCCAAGGTTCTGGAGACGACGGGCCTCGGGAGCGCGCTCCTGGCGGGGCTCGCGGTGGGTGTGTGGGGCTCGACCGACGAAGTCGCGGCGAGCTGGCACCTCGATCGGGAGTTCGAACCCGCGCCGACGGAGTCGATGGGAGCGCTCAAAGAGGCATGGGCCGAAGCCGTTCGGCGGGCGTGACGCCGGACCCGAGCTGGCCGCCCATCGAAGGCGCGGAGGCCCGTCGGGGGAGCACCTGCCAAACATGTCACAAAATGTCAGGCGTCGTGGCTCCACGTCACGGGTAGGAATTCGGGGTGCTATCGTACGTGTGGAGGTGAGCTCGATGCGTCAAAATCCGCCCCCCCCCCATGTTTTGGTCGAGTTGCTCCATGCCGATGATCAGCACCGGCTTGGTCCCCGTGCACACCAACGGGTCGGCTTCCACGGGCGTCCCGTTCCTGCTCACGCGCTTCTTCTTCCGTGAGGAGATCGGCCGTCTCCGCGTCGACGTCACGTTGCGCTCCTCCACTGGAGACCTCGTGTTGGACGTCGTCTGGTTCGCTGCCGACGCTGAGACGGACGCCACCTACACCATCTCCTCTACGGCCCTGCTCACGGGCGTCGACACTGAGGGCGTCACCCCAATGGGTACGTTCGCGGCGGTGCCCAACGACGTTGATGGAGCGCGCCTCATCGGCATCGGCGTGCGGTGCGCCAATGGCACCCTCGGGGATGTGGAGCTCGCGATGGTCGGCCTCGACTGCCATTACATGGTCGCCACATGAACACGCTCACCTCCAAGCCTACCCGCATCTGGAGCTCGCTGAGCAGCTCGACCGGCGTGTTCATTCCGGTGACGGCCCCGCTCCGAACGGCGCGCGTCGGCGCCGCTCGCATGGCCGTGGAGCTGCGCGCCATCGCCGGCAACATCGAGGTGCTCCCCGCATACGTGCGCGTCACCGACCTCGCCGACGCGTGGCCGACCGCCATCGCGTTGCCGAGCGGGTCGCCGTCGTGGTTCAGCAGCAACGGCTGGCAAATGATGCAGGAGTTTCGCGACGTTTCGTCGGCGCTCGCGGCCTACCCGTACGTCATCTTCGGTCTGCAATGCAGGTTGTCATCCGGCGCCACGCGGGCGTTCGCGATGGCGGGCACCCGCCTGGAGCTGGTCGGGAGGTCGTCGTGAGGGTCGCAGGGTTCGTGCCGACCCCGACGCCGGGCGACGACGGGGCGCGTTGGCTGCGTAGCGTCGGCGCGCCGCCGCGGAGCGTGCCGACCCAGGTCGTTGCTCTGGGTGAAGACCTGAGCGTGAGGGCTGACCGTTCGCCACCCGCCCGGGCCCAGCAAACACGACCGCCGGGGGCGGGCTCGACCCAATGGCCGCTGAATGGGGTGCCGACGCAGGTTGATGGGCTGCCGGGCGGCGTGCTCCTGGCGCTCGGCAGCGGTCTGGGCGACACGCTCGGTTGGCCCGTGGCGTGTGAGCGTGTGCTGGAGGTGTACGACTTCGATGGGGGCCCGGCGGACCTGGACTTCCTGCGCGCGGTCAGCAACGGTCAGTCGTTGGTGTGGTCGGAGCGCCGCGGCGAGGCCCGGCTGATCGGCTCCTGGGTGTCGGCGGTGGGGGCGCTGGTGGTGGGCGCGTACGACGCCGAGGCCCGGGCGTGGTCGAGGGAGGAACGAGCCTCGTTATTCGGTGGTCCGATCTCGTCGCCGACGGTGTCGGCCAGCGCGGGGTCTGGAGCGTACGTCGCATGGCTCGAGGTCGAAGACGCCGGGGGCGGTTCGTGGACGAGCCGGGTGTGCGAAGCGCCGGTGGTAGACTTGGTGGGGTCGGCGTCATGCGTGTCGTTCGAGCTGCAGTCGGCCGACGGTGTGAGCGAGGCAGGGGTGAAGTTCTTGGCGGGCGCAGCCTGTGAGGACGGGACGGTGTACGTGATGACGGCGTACGACCGCGGGGTGGCGTCCGACAAGATCGCGGACCAGGACCGACTGGCGGTGAAGGCCGGGCCAGGCGGGGTGGAGTGGTTGGCTGCGCAGCGCCCGGTGCCTGACTTTGGCGACTACATCGCGGGCCGGTCCTCGGACCCGTCGGTGGGGGCGACCCCGAACGGGAAGCTCCGGGTGTTCGTGTGGGAGGAGCGTGACGGCCCGAGCGACGTCCAGCGGTACTTCATGGTGGAGCGGTACTTTGGGGGCACGTGGCAGCGGCAGGGCCCGTTCGAGCTGCGGCTGCCGGTGCCGGACCGGGTCGGCGGCGACGTGTGCGTTCGGGTGACGCGTCGGATGGTGTACGTGGCGTACCAGGGCGCGACGACGGGGGTGTATCTGGCGCGAACGCCGTTGGTGTCTGAGTACGCGTCAGAGACGGTGTGGGAGGCGGTGGTCACGCCGACGGGCCTGCCGGAGGTTGGGCCAGGTTGGTTCGCGAACCTGGCGGTGGCCGAGCACGGGTCGGAGGACTTGTTGGCGATGGTGTGGGAGCACACTACAGACGTCGTCAGTTTGGCAAGGTACAAGCTCGTCGGCGTCGCGTTCGTCCACTCGGTGCCGGGCGGGGACTTCTGGGTGTCGGGCACGTTCACGATCGGGTCCCCCGACGATGGCGAAGACTTCTTCCAGAAAGCTCCAGGAGTGGCGATCGGCGACGAAGCGGTGTCAGGGCTGCTCGGGTACGTTCCGGTGGACATCATCTGGCTCTCCGCGGAGGCCGATGTCAAGGCGGTCCCGACGCACGTCCGTGCCCTCTTGCTCCATCGCACGTACTTCTTCGACGGCCCGTGCGTGGGGGACCCATGACGAACCGCATGGCGCTGCTTGTGCTCTACGTCTTGGGTTGCGTACGCAAGGATAGCGCGCCGTCCGTACCACTGGATTCTGCCACCCCGGAGACGGCACCCACATATGGCGATGTTGACACGGACGTCGACTCCGACGGTGATGCAGACTCCGATTCGGACTCCGACTCCGATGTCGACACCGACACCGACACCGACACCGACACCGAGGAGACCGAGACCGGTGACACGGACACGGCGGTGGTCGTGCACCAATACTCGAGCATCGACATGGACAAGGCTGCGGCCTACGCGTGCGGCCTGACGGCGGACGGGCGAGTGGATTGCGGTCGTGGTGATCCGTCTGGTGATCCGTCGCCAAAGACCGCCTTCGTAGGCATCAGTCTGGCTCCTGGCACCGCGCGTGATTGTGGTGCCCGTGCGTTGGGGGGTATTGAGTGTTGGAACGGATTGGATCCGATCGTGGTCCTGGCGGAGAAGGAGACCTTCACTCAGGTTGCGGCGGGTAGCGCTGACCCGTGGGGGACGATTGGCGGAGACCAAGGCTCCGTTTGTGGATTGAAGACGAACGGAGAGATCGTATGTTGGTGGGAGGGCTTCTGCAGTCACGAGCCACCCAAGGGCACCTTCACCCAGATCAGCATGGATCATTGCCATGGGTGCGCCTTGGACCCAGCGGGAGAGATCGTGTGTTGGGGAGATTATACCCCGTATGAAGACCCGTCTGAAGGGTACCCGCCACTCGAGGTGCCGCCTCCAGGGCCATACGTGCAAGTAGACGCGGGCTTCTTCCACGACTGCGCAGTGCGCGCGAGCGGCGAGGTGGTGTGCTGGTGGCACCCAGTGTATGGGAACCTCTATGGCGAGAGCACGCCGCCGGAGGGGACCTTCGTTAAGGTGGTCGCCGGACTCAGCATTACCTGCGGCATCAAGACGGATGGGTCCATCGAGTGTTGGGGCCAGGAGTTCGAATCAGGGGAGGTGCCCGATGGAACGTTCGTTGACGCTGCGATCTCTGGCAAAGGTGGTTGCGCCCTGAACACGGCACAGGAGGTCGTGTGCTGGGGGGACGTGTTCCCTCCTTGGTACGATGAATGACCTGGAGCAACCTCGGCACCCAGCTTCGCATGGCGCGCATCGGCCCCGGCCGCAGGGCGGTGGCGCTCCGCGCCGTGGTGGTGGGCGCGTACGACGCCGAGGCCCGGGCGTGGTCGAGGGAGGAACGAGCATCGTTATTCGGTGGTCCCGTCTCGTCGCCGACGGTGTCGGCCAGCGCGGGGTCGGGAGCGTACGTCTTCTGGCTGTGCGAAGCACCAGTGGTGGACCTGGTGGGGTCGACGTCATGCGTGTCGTTCGAGCTGCAGTCGGCCGACGGTGTGAGCGAGGCGGGGGTGAAGTTCTTGGCGGGCGCAGCCTGTGAGGACGGGACGGTGTACGTGATGACGGCGTACGACCGCGGGGTGGCCTCCGACCTGACCGCGGACGAGGACCGACTGGCGGTGAAGGCCGGGCCGGGCGGGGTGGAGTGGTTGGCTGCGCAGCGCCCGGTGCCTGACTTTGGCGACTACGGATCGAGCGGCTGCTCCCGGCTACCGCCCTGGCGGCAGCTGAGCGGCGCGGGCGGCGTGCGCCGCCACCGCCCGGACCGCCGCACCCATCCGGGCGTACCGAGGCTCGTCCGACAGCCCGGCGGCGTGCCGCGCGTAGAGCTGCTGGGCGATCACACCGAGCTTGAACAACCCGAAGACGTACGGGAACGTCAGGTCGCCAGGGTCGACCCCGCCCGCCGCCACGTACGCGTGCGCGAACGCGTCGCGGTCGGGCGCCCCCGGGCCATCGGTGGGGCCGAACCGCAGCGCGCGCAGGGCCGGCGGGTCGCCGTCTTGCACCCAGTACGCGAGCGCCATTCCGAGATCGAGCCGCGGATCACCCACCGTCGCCATCTCCCAGTCGAGCACGGTGGTGACCTCGTACGGCGCGTCGCCGCCGCCGGAGAGCAGGAGGTTGTCGTACTTGAAGTCGTTGTGCACGACGGCGTGGGGGTGGTCGTCGGGCTGGTGATCGGTCAGCCACCGCGCCACGCCGTCCATCGCCGCGATCGGCTCGGTCCGCGACGCCCGCCACCGCTCGGTCCACCCGTGCACCTGCCGACGTACGTAGCCGGGCCGCCCGGGCCCACCGAGCAAGGCTGGGTTCAACCGGTGGATCTCGGCGAGGGTGCCCGCGGCGGCGACGGCGAGCGGCGCGGCGACCGCGGCGGGCAGCGCGTGCTCGGCCCGCAGGATCGTGCCGTAGCGGCGCTCCATCAGGAAGAACGGCGCGCCCAGCACGGACGGGTCGTCGCACACGCCGAGCACCTTGGGGGCCTTGCCCCACGCCGCCGACAACGCCTCGAGCACGCGCGCTTCCCGCGCCATGTCGTGCGCCGTCGCGATCGTGACCCCCGGCGGGGCGCGGCGGACCACCCACGAGCGGTCGCCGGCCGTCACCGCGAAGGTGTGGTTCGAATATCCGCGCCCGAACCACTGCAATGTGATCGGGGTGCCGGGTTCCACCAGCGTCGCGGCCGACAACCACGCCGCGAGCGGCCCCGGATCGACGTGGTGGGCGGCGGGCACCGGACCTGGCCTGTCGACGCTCACGGGGCACCGAGCAGCGCGCGGGCGATCGTCTCGACGTGTACCTCGTCGGCGCCGTCGTAGATGCGGGCGGCGCGCTCGTGGCGGTACCACCACGCGAGGGGCGTGCCCTCGTCGAGCATCCCGGCGCCGCCGTGCGCCTGCAGCGCGTGATCGACGACGTCGAGCATCACCTGCGCGGTGTGCAGCTTGATCGCTGCGACGTCGACACGGGCCGCGCGGGCGCCGACCTGCTCGATCCGGGCGGCGGTGTCGAGCACCAGCAATCGGGCCGCCCGGATCCGGGCGTACGACGTGGCGATCCACGACTGGACGAGCTGCTTGTTGCCAAGCGGCGCGCCGGGGGCGAGCTCACGCTGGCGCGCCCGCGCGACCAACAAGTCGAGGGCCCGCTCCGCGATCCCGATCCAGCGCATGCAGTGGTGGATCCGGCCTGGACCGAGCCGCTCCTGCGCGAGCCGGAACCCGGCTCCCACCGGGCCGAGCCGGTCGGCGTCCGGGACCCACACATCATCGAGGCGCACCTCGGCGTGCGACGCTGGCCCCCGCGACGGCGCGCCCATCACGGGCAGATCGCGCACCTTGGTGAAGCCAGGCGCGTCCGTGGGCACCACGAACATCGTCGCCCGCGCGTGCGGCGGGCCGTCGGGGTCGGTGACCGCCATCACGACGCAGAACGACGCCCCGTCCGCCCCGGTGGTGAACCACTTGTGCCCGGTGACGCGCCACCCGTCGCCGTCGCGCTCGGCGCGCGTCGACATCCACACGGGGTTCGAGCCGGGGTGCTCGGGCTCCGTCATGCCGAAGCAGCTCCGCACGAGGCCCTGTGCGAGCGGGTGAAGCCATCGCTCCTGTTGGTCGGGGGTGCCGGCGCGGTGCAGCAGCTCCATGTTGCCGGCGTCTGGCGCGTTGCAGTTGCACGCCAGGTGGCCGAGCGGGCTGCGCCCGAGCACCGCGCCCACCTCGCCGAGCGCGACGAGGGACAGGCCCATGCCGCCGAGCGACGCGGGCAGGTGCGGGCACCACAAGCCGCTCGCGCGGGCGACCTCACGGGCGCGCCCCACGCCCGCGTCCACTTCGTCGTGGCGGTCGGCGAGGAACGCCGGCTCCAGCGGGAGTACGTGCGCTTCCAGGAACGCCCGCATGCGCTCGGGATCGGTCATCGTCGCTCCAGATCAGACGTGGGAGTGCAGGTCGGGCGGGAGGTGCGGGGTGGTGTTGAAGCGCAGCATGGTGTTGTAGTCGGGTCCCCACCCGAATTCGGTGATCGACGTGTTGAACGTCGCCAGGTTGAGCATCAGCACCTTCGGGTCGGGTAAATCGAGCACGTGCCCCGACGCCGCCGACACGAACCCGCCCGAGGTGATCGCGACCGTCGTCGTGCCCGTGCGCTCGGCGGTGGTCAGCCGGTCGACCGCGCCGGCCACCCGGCGCCGGAAGTCAGCCCACTGCTCGCCCCCCGGCGTCCGCGCACGCCCCTCGGTCCACCACACCATCGCGATCCGGAACAGCTGGAACACGTCGCGAGGCGCCCCGGCCGCGACGCGGGCCGCGAGGTCGGGGTGCGCGGCCTCGACCGCCGCGCGGTTGTGCGCAAACATCGCGATGCCGTCGTGCTCGTCGAGGTCGGGCGCCGCTTCGGGCTCCGGCCAGTCGACGCCGCCAGCTTCACACATCGCGGCCCACGTCTGCTGGTGCCGCAGGAGCGGCCCCACCACGACGCGGTCCACGGGGCCGCGCGTGGCCAACCAACGCCCGAGCAGGCGAGACTGCTCGACGCCCATGGGCGACAAGCGGTCGTAATTCGCGAGGTCGTCCGCGCGTGCCTGGCCGTGACGAACCAACAACAACCGGCCCATGGGCTCCTCGCTGGTGGAGCGGGATAGACGCGGATCGGCGTGGGGCGAGCCGGCCCCGCCGCGCTTAACGTACCGGAGGCGGATCGTGCTGGTTTGGATGGCGATGGCGGCGAGCGCCGGAGCGCCGGCTGCGATCGAGTGGACGGCCGAGGAGCAGGCGCGGCTCACGAGCGGCAAGGTCGTCGTGCGGCCCCCCGCGGAGGCGTCCGATCAGGCGGTCGGCGCGGTCGACGTGCGCGCCAGCGCCGACGTGGTGTGGGCGGCGGTGTTCGACTTCCCCGCCCGCGTCGCCGAGATCAGCGCGCTCGAGCGGGCCGAGGTCTATGCGCCGGCGAGCGACCCCGGCGGCCTCGGGGTGGTGTTCGAGCTGTCGGTGTTCGGCGCCGAGATCGTGTTTCATACTCGTTATCAGTGCGATTTCGTCGCGAACTACTGCACGTACGGCCTCGACCCGGCCCGGGAGAACGACCTCGTCGCGGTCGTCGGGAGCTACGAGGTGATCGCGCTCCCCGACGGAGGGTCCCGCCTCGTCTACCGCTCGCGGACGGACTCGGGCCGGACGGTGCCCGGCTTCGTACGCCGCTGGCTGGCCGTCGACGCGCTGTCGACGCAGCTCGAAGGCATCCAGCGGCGCGCCGGGTCCTGACTCCAGCGAGCGCGCCCCGTGAGGTGTTTCCGATCGGAAACACCC
>CAIUDO010000485.1 GCA_903897935.1 uncultured Pseudomonadota bacterium | reverse complement strand
GCTCGTGCGCGCGCTCGGCGTCCATCGTGAACAACAGCGGACGGAGGAGCGGCCACAACGCGTCGATCACGCCGACGGCCTCGCCGACCACGCGCTCCGCAGCATCGGCAGGTTGCCCAGGAAGTAGTCGACGAACGACCACATCGTCACGATCGTGACGACGCACATCGTCCACCACGGGATCGGCTCGAGCCAGGTCCACTCCGGGTTGACGAAGCGGAGCGCCAGCGCGATGAACACGATCTGGGTGCCGACCCCCTGAACCACCGCCTTGATCTTGCCGGACTGGCGGGCAGCGAGCACGTGGTTGTGGGTGGCGGCGATCGAGCGGAAGAACGACACCGAGGAGTCCCGGTAGAAGATCGCGACGATCATCCAGAGGTCGGCCACGCCGATCGCGAACAAGCCAAGGAAGAGCGTGTAGCGGGAGAACGCGTCGGAGAACGGATCGAACAGCTTGCCGAAGTCGGTGACGACGCCGTACTTTCGCGCGATCCACCCGTCGGCCAGGTCGGTCACCTCGAGCAGCAGGGCGAGGGCTGCGGCCGCGACGGTCCCCCACAGGGTGCCGGTGATCAGGCACGCGATGGCGAGCGGCGACAACGGGAGGCGCGCCGCCGTGATCCAGTTCGGCTCGATGGGGGGCCGCGCCACCGTCACCTCCGCAGCACGGCTATCCCGCGCGCTCGCTCGGCGACGGGCGCACCAGCGCGCGCACGTACCCGAGCGCCGAGATCAGCGCGAAGGCGAGTGAAATTCCTCCGATCGCCACGCCCACGCTCGGCCAGGACACGCCGAGCCACGGCTCGTGGAACAGCAGCACCGCCAGCGCGATGCCCTCGTACGTCACCATGAGGCGCCCGGTGAGGTTGGGGGACCACACGCGGCCGAGGCGCCTCCAGAACAGCCACCCGACCGCGATCAGGGCGTCCCGCGCGAGCATCGGGGCGGCGAGCCACCACGGGCACCACCCTGCGGACCACAACGACGCCCACAAGCAGCCGGTGAGCACCTTGTCCGCGACGGCGTCGAGCAGCAGCCCGGTCTCGGACGCGACGCCGAGGCGCCGCGCGAGCGCGCCATCGACGAGGTCGGTCGCGATGGCAACGATGAACCCGAAGAACGCGACGGGTCCGCTCGCGCCGCCGAGCACGGCGCCGCCGATCAGCGGGCCACACAGCCCGCGGGTGATGGTCACGGCGTTCGGGAGGTGGCGGAGCACGGAGCGTCTCAGTCGGCGGGCACGTCGCGCCCCAACGTCGTTCGAAGTATCATCGCGCATCGGAGCGGAACAATGGGATGGTCACCGCGTGAAGGTCAGCGGCGCGTGGCCTTGCCACGGCGAGGGCTCGTTCGTAACCGCGTCGCCATCGTCGTGGCGCCTCTGGTCGCGGCGTGCGCGCCGGATCTCGGCCTGAAGGCGTTCAACGCGTCCCCGTCGGCGGTCATCAGCTCCCACCAGGACGGCGACGGCGTCACCTCGGGGCTCGTCATCGACCTTCGTGGCAGTGGCTCGGATCCCGACGACGGTCCGAGCGAGCTCTCCGCGCGCTGGTACGTCGGCTCGGCGTTGGTGTGCGGGCCCGAGCCGCTCGCTTCGGACGGGCTGACCACCTGCGCGGCCGCGGTGGGCGACGACGGCACGATCACCCTCGAGATCTCGGATCCGTACGGCGCCACGGCCAGCGCGCGCGTCTCGTTGGACGTCGCCGAGCAAGAGCCTCCGCGGGCGGTCATCGTCGCGCCGACCGACGACACGCCGTTGTGGTCCGACGCGCCGGTCCTGCTGCACGGCACGGTGTCGGACGCCGAAGACGCGCCGGCGGACCTGATCGTGTGGTGGGAAGACGACGTCTCGGGGGTGCGCATCGACAGCGTGCCCGAAGGCGACGGCACCGTGTACGAGTCCATCAACCTCGACGCTGGCGTGCACCTGCTCACGCTGCACGTGGAGGATCGGTCCGGCCTCACCGCGACGGACGCGGTCACCGTCGAGGTCGCGGTCCCGAACGCGGGCCCCGAGTGTGCGATCGTGACCCCGGGCGACGGCTCGGCGAGCCCGGCCTCGCCCGAGCTCGAGGGGTGGACCGTCGACCCGGACGACGCCGCGTCCGACCTGGTGGTCGTCTGGGAGAGCGACGTCGACGGCGTCGTAGGCGTGGCGGTGCCCGACTCCGACGGCACGGTGCGGCTCGCCGCGCCGTCGTTCACCGTCGGCGACCACGTGCTGACGATGACGGTCGAGGACCCCCACGGCGGGTCGTGTCGGTCGTCGGTGGGCTTCGCGCTGCAGGCGCCACCTGGGGTGGTGGTCACCGAGCCGCTCGACGGCGCGGTGGTCGCGCTGGGTGCGCCGTGGACGCTCGCTGCGACGGTGACGGACCTCGATGGGGCTCCGGACGGCGTCACGGCGCGTTGGTCGTCGAGCGTCGACGGGGATCTCGGCGCGGCCGGGGTCGATCCCGCGGGGGCGTCGGTGGTCGTCGGGCCGATGCTCACGCCTGGGGCCCACACGCTGACGCTCGAGGTCGTCGATCCTGACGGGCTCGCCGCCGCCGACAGCGTGAGCATCTGGGTGGATCAGCCCCCCACCGCGCCGACGGTGACGGTGTCGCCGGACCCGGCCACCACCCTTCAGGACCTCGTGGCGGTCGCGTCTGGTTCGGTCGACCCGGACGGCGGCTCGGTGTCCTATCGTTACGCGTGGTTCGAAGACGGGGCGTTGTTGCCGTCTTATACGTCCGCCACGCTGCCGGCGGCCGCCACCACCCGGGACCGCTCGTACACGGTCGAGGCCACCCCGTTCGACGGCGTGTCGGCCGGGCCGATCGGCTCCGACGTCGCGCGCGTCGTGAACTCGGCGCCGTCGATCGTCGCGGTCGCGGTGACGCCGGACCCTGCGGTGGTGACGGACACGCTGACTTGCGTCCCGATCGGCTACTCCGACCCCGACGGGGACGTCGACGCTACGCGGTTCGCGTGGACGATCGGCGCGTCGGCGGTCGGCGCGGCGTCTACGCTGCGCGGTGTGTTCGTGGCGGGCGACATCGTGCGCTGCGAGGCTACGCCGTTCGACGGCAGCGACGCGGGCACGCCCCTCGTCGCGTCCGTTCAAATCGTCAACACGCCCCCGGTCGGCACATCGGTCGGCATCGCGCCGGTCCCGCTCCGCACCGACGACGTGGCGGCGGCGACCCCGACCGGCAGCGACGCCGACGGCGACCCCCTGACGTGGTCGTACGCCTGGACCGTGGACGGCGTCCCCGCGGGCGGCAGCGGCGCGACGCTGTCGGGCGCCTCGTTCGCGTACGGGCAGGTGGTCTCGGTGCTCGCGACCCCGCTCGACGCCGAGGGCGTCGGCGCGCCCGTAGCGAGCGCCCCGGTGGTCGTCGCGAACACCGCCCCGACGGCGCCCGGGCTGGAGATCACGCCCGCGGACGCGATGGAGACCCTCGACGACCTGACCTGTGAGGTCGCCGCTCCGTCGTTCGACGCCGACGGGCACGCGGTCTCGTACACGGTGGCGTGGCGGCGCAACGGCGTCCCGTGGGTCGGCGCGGTCGAGACGGACCACCTGACTGGCGACACGATCCCGAAGGAAGAGACGGTCCTCGGCCAGACTTGGACGTGCGAGGTGACGCCGTCGGACGGCATCGACGACGGGCCGCTGGCGAGCACCAGCGTCACGATCCTCCCGATCTCGTGTGAGACCGAGGTCGTCGTCTGGTGGGACCGTGAGGTGATCCTGCAGGAGCGCCTGCCCGACGAGCCGCACGCGAGCTCGTTCTTGGTGTACGAGGTCACCTCGATGGGGCTGCAGAGCGCCGATGCCCAGCTCGACGACCTCGAGGTGCGCGACGCGTTCGGCTCCGTCCTCTACAGCGACGACTTCTCGAGCGGGGCGCCGTGGACCATCTGCGAGAGCTGGCTCGCGAACAACACCATCAACGGTGTGGCGGACGCGCGGAACGACTGGCAGTTCTACGCGCTCGAAGCCCCACAGTTCGACTGGCTGGGCGGCGTGTACGCGAGCGTGTGGGCCAACTGGGGCAGCGCCACCAACGCCGTCGAGGTGCATCTCACCGACTCGATCGACGATTGTATGGGCGTGGTCAACTATGAGCTGGGGGTCACCCTCCAGGAGTACCACATCGAGAGCGGGCCGGACCTCGCGCGCGCCAGCTACGGCGGCTCGGTTCGCGCCGACGCTCCGTGGGTGCAGCCGGCGACGGGCTGGCACGAGCTGGGCGTGATGTGGGTCGACTCGTGCATCCGTGAGGATGATTGGGACCTTGACGGTGATCGCAGCCCACGCGACGCCGACTGCGACGACTTCGACCCGCTGGTGCACCCGGCGGCGGGCGACCCGCTGGGCGACGGTGTCGACGCCGACTGCGACGGGATTGACGGGTGAACGCTCCCTACGGTCGATAGAGCCGAAGGGGGGCGCCCCGGATATCTGGGGTGGTCGAGGTGGATATGAGATCGACCGACGTTCTGATCGTCGGGACTGGCGTCGCCGGCTTGTGGACGGCGCTTCAGCTCGCGGGCAAGCGAAGGGTGCTCGTCGTGACGAAGGCGAGCCCCGACGAGAGCAACAGCCGCTACGCGCAGGGCGGGATCGCGGCGGTCTGGTCCGACACCGACGACTTCGACTCGCACGTACGCGACACGCTGGAGGCCGGGGCCGGGCTGTGCCGTCGTGAGGCCGTCGAGCTCACGGTCCGCGAGGGCCCGGACCGTGTGCGGGACCTGATCGCGGCCGGGACCGTGTTCACCCGGGACGGCAAGGATCCGGAGCGGTACTCGCTGCACCGCGAGGGTGGGCACAGCGTGCGGCGCATCCTGCACGCCGACGACGTGACCGGCCAGGAGATGGTGCGCGCCCTGCTGCAGGCCTGTCGGGCGAACCCGGGGATCGAGCTGCTCGAACAGACGACCGCCGTCGATCTCATCACCGAGCGCTGGCTGGCGCGCCGTAACAACGAGATCCCGCCCGAAACGGACGCGGTCATCGGTGCGTACATCCTGGACAATCGGTCGGGCGAGGTCGACGTCGTGGCGGCGCCGGTGGTGGTGCTCGCGAGCGGGGGCGCCGGGCAGGTGTACCTGCACACGACGAACCCGGCCGTGGCCACCGGCGACGGCATGGCGATGGCGTGGCGCGCCGGGGCGTCGTGCGCGAACATGGAGTTCGTGCAGTTTCACCCTACGTGCTTGTTTCATCCGAGGGAGCAGGGCTTCCTCGTTTCCGAGGCGCTGCGCGGGGAGGGCGGCAAGCTCGTGCTTCCGGACGGGCGGCGCTTCATGGACGCCTACGACCCGCGCGGCGAGCTGGCGCCGCGCGACATCGTCGCGCGCGCGATCGACGCTGAGCTCAAGCGCCGCGGCCTCGACTGCGTGTACCTCGACATGCGGCACCTCTCGCGGGCCGAGGCCCAGTCGAAGTTCCCGAACATCTTCGAGAAGTTGTCCTCGCTCGGCATCGACATGAGCAAGGACCCGATCCCGGTCGTGCCGGCCGCGCACTACTTCTGCGGCGGCGTGCGCACTGACCTGCGCGGCGAGTCGACGATCCGCAACCTGTTCGCGGTCGGCGAGTCGGCCTGCACGGGACTGCACGGAGCCAACCGCCTGGCGTCGAACTCGTTGCTCGAAGCGGTCGTCTTCGCGCAAGCGGCGTCGGGCGAGATCCTGGAGCGGCAGCCGAGCGAGCCCCCTCCGCTGCCGCCGTGGGAGACCGGCCGCGCGGTGGACTCGGACGAGATGGTCGTCATCACGCAGACCTGGGAGGAGATCCGGCGGTTCATGTGGAACTACGTCGGCATCGTGCGTACGCACCGGCGCCTCAAGCGTGCGCGTCGGCGGGTCGCCCTGCTGCAAGAGGAGATCCAGGCGTACTACTGGGACTTCAAGCTGACCCCGGATCTGGTCGAGCTGCGGAACCTGGTCGCGGTCTCCGAGATGGTGGTGCGGTGCGCGCTGCTGCGTCGCGAGAGCCGAGGGCTACACTACACACTGGACTTCCCGGAGTCCGACGCGCGGTTCATCCGCGACACCGTCATCCACCGTGAGGACCCGACCTGATCTTGAGGTCGGTGCGCCGGCGCGCGGCTTCGTTGGGTGACGGAAACGGCACAACGATGCCGCGCGGCACCCGGCCGACGGGCGCGCGCGCTGCGTCCTCCAGCTCTCGCGGCACCGGGATGAGGTGGGCGTCCGTGTAGGTGCACAGCCCGCAGCCCGCTTCGACCCACCACTCGCCGTCGTCGACCGTGGCCCTGAGCACGAGGGCGCGCTGGTGACACTGTGGGCATCGAGCCGGCGCCCCGCGACGGCCGAACGCGAGCAGCGTCGGTGCGCTGCACGCCTCGCACCAGCACGCTTCGGCGTTCATCTCGGCGGGCAGCGCGACCGATCGGGTCGGCCCGCCGCACCGGAGGCACAGGCGCTGACCCCGGCTGCCGATGATCGCGCCGATCACCAGCACCAGGCTCAAAATGACGACAACAACCGCCGTCCACGCCATTGGGCCCTCAGGGCGAACCTAGGTCCCATCGTAACGAACCGACGCCGTACCCGCTCCCTACTTGGAGCTCGATCACGCGCGCGCTCGGGTTGGTCTTTGCGAACCGGGCGATCCACAAGTCTGACCACCGATTCAGGTGTACGTACAGGGCACGCTGCAGGGGGTTTGGCTTGATCTCCCGGAACACCGTGACCAACGCCTCGGGTGCGCCGTCGGCGGTGAGCCGCACGTGCCAGCCGTCCTCGGTGCCGAACACCCGACCGTTCGGCAACGACGAGTCCGCCGAGAAGACGACCTCGTGGTAGATGGCGTCGTCTTCCTGCATGACCCTAAGGAATTCCGCGTGCTCGGCCTGCGTGAGGCCCAGCCGCCGGCGGCGCTCGTCGGCGATGCGCGCGCGCACCTGGCCGTCGAGGTAGGTGCCGCGCAGGATGAGCGCGGTCGAGAACTGCTCGTAGACGACGAGCTCACGGGTCCACCCGTCGATGAACCGCTCCCAGGCCCGCTCGTCGGCGCGCTCGGTGGCGGACGCCAGCGATCCCGCCAACAACGCCACTGCGGCCAGCGCGATCGCCAGCGCGCGCACCGTCACGGGCAGAGGTCCGAGCGGGTCGTGAGGGACTCGAGGTGCACGCCCAGCTCCGCCAGGCGGGCGACGGCGCCCTCTTCACGGTCGACGACGGTGATCGCCTGCACGACGTCCAGGCCGGCCGCGCGGGCGCGCTCGATCGCCGCCCACAACGACGAGCCCGTCGTCGTGGTGTCCTCGACCACCGCGACCTTCGATCCGGGCGGCAAGTTCGCCAGCCCCTCGACGGCGCCCGCGGTGCCGTGCGCCTTGGCCTCCTTACGCACCAAGAACGCGTGCACGGGCCGATCGTAGACGAGGCCGAGCGCGGCGGCGCCGCACGCGATCGGGTCGGCGCCGAGCGTCATGCCCCCTACGCCGACGACCTCCGGCCGTAAGCGCTCCAGGATCGCTCGCCCGATCAGGTAGGAGCCCTCCTGGTGCAGGCTGGTCTGGCGGACGTCGACGTACAGGTCGGAGGTGGCGCCGCTCGCGAGCACGAAGCGGCCGGTCCGCACCGACAACGCTCGGAGCAGCTCGATCAGGCGCGCGCGGCGCGCGTGCGCGGAAGCCTCGATCACTTCGCGGCCCGAGCGGACGCGGCGTGCGCGTCGAGCCAGGCGATCATCGGCGCCATCACCTCGTCGCCGGGCTCGTTGAGCACCTCGTGGTACAGCCCGTGGGGCGTCACCGCCTTCACCTTGCCGCCCCAGGCCGAGCACCACGCGGCGATCGCCAGCGGATCGACGATGCGGTCGTCGGTGCCCCACGTGGCGAAGACGGGGAGCGATCCGCTCGGGGCGGCCTCACGCACCCGACGCATCGCCTTGGTGAGCTCCCGAAACCAGCGCGCCGTCGCGGTGCGGAACACCAGCGGGTCGGACGTGTACGCGTCGACGACCGCGCGGTCGTGCGAGAGGTGATCGGGCCGAACGTCGCTCGGCAGCGCCAACGACGGCACGACGCGCGACAGCCCCACGGCCAACGCGCGCTTCCACGCCGGGACCTCGAGCAGCAGCCCGAGCAGGGGCGCCGACAGCACGAGGCCACGCACCGACGCAGCGTGCTCACGGACGAAGTCGAGCGCGACGAGGCCCCCCATCGAGTGCGCGAGCAGCAGCGGGGGCTCGGTCGTGAGCTTGGTGATCGCTGCCTGGACGTCGGCCGTGTAGTCGGCCCAGCGCGAGACGTGGCCCCGCTTGCCGTCGGAGCGCCCGTGCCCGCGCAGGTCCACCGCGACGACGGTCCACCCGGCGTCCGTGAGTCGGCGCGCGACGTGGCCGTATCGCCCGGCGTGCTCCGCGAGCCCGTGCACGATCAGGATGGTGCCGCGCGACGACCGCGGCGCCGGCCAGCGGTACCCCGCCAGCTTGGTGCCGTCCTGCGACTGGAATTCGACCTGTTCCATCGTCTTCACTCCACGAACAACAACGAGAGGCCCGGCACCCACGCCACCACGGCCAAGCACAACAGCATGATGACCAAGAACGGCAGCACCGACCGGATGACCTCCAGGATCGGGCGCTCGAACACCGTCGACGCGACGAACAGGTTGATGCCCATCGGTGGCGTCAGGTATCCGATCTCCAGGTTCACGATGAACATGATGCCGAAGTGAATCGGGTGGATCCCGTAGGACGCGGCGATCGGAGCCAACAACGGCGCGACGATCAGGATCGCGGACAGGATGTCCATCACGCACCCGAGCGCCAACAAGAACAGGTTCACCATCAGGATGAAGGTGAACGGGCTGTCGACGCGCTCCAGCATCCAGGCGGTGGCGGCCTCCGGGACCTGCTCGAACACCAGGAACTTGTTGAGCGAGATCGCGATCACCAGGATGAGGAACAACGACCCCATCATCGTGGCGCTCTCGACGAGCACCTCGGGGACATGCTTGAGCTTGAGCTCCCGGTGCAGGAGCAGCTCGACCACGAGCGCATAGACCACGGACACCGCGGCCGCCTCGGGCACCGTGAACACGACGGCGAAGTCGACGCCGAACGGCGCGAGGTCGAACCACCCGTAGATGCCCCCGAGGATCAACACGGGCAGGAACAAGCTCGCGACGCCGCGCTTGAGGCTGACTCCGATCGCCGGGACCTCGAGCGCCCGCGCTTGGGTGACGCCCGGCCGGGGCCAGTTCTTGTACAGGGTGTACACGATCAAGACGAGCGCGATGAACAAGCCGGGGCCAATGCCCGCCTTGAACAAGACCGCGGGATCGAGGACCCCGACGCCGGGCGCGCCCGACACCATGACCGCGTAGACGATCATCGGCACGGACGGCGGGATGATGATGCCCAACGAGCCTGCGGTCGCGAGCACGCCGGTGCTGTAGCTGGGGCCGTAGCCGTCGCGGATGAGCATCGGGTACAGCACGCTGCCGATCGCGATGACCGTCACCGGCGACGAGCCCGAGATGGCCGCGAACATCGTGCACGAGACGACCGCAGCGACGCCGAGGCCCCCGGGCACCCGCCCGAGCGCGGCGCGTGCGATGTTGATCAAGCGCTCGGCGATCGACCCGCGCGTCATGAGGTTCCCGGCGAGCACGAAGAACGGGATCGACAGGAGCTCCTGCTTCTTCACGGCCTCGAACATGTCGGTCACCACCGTCTCGGCAGACCCGTCTCGCAGCAGGATCCAGCACCCGAGGGTGCCGACCGCGACGCCGACGAACAGCGGGGCGCCGAGCACGACGAGCACCAGCGAAGCGACGGCGATCATCCAGCCGGACCCGAGCCACGCCCCCAGCGCGAGCGCGATGACGCCGCCCGGCAGCCCGCCCGCGAGCACCACATCGGCGGGGCGCCGCGTGCCAGCCGTCACCGGCCGATCCGGCGCCTCCGCCGTCACCGCGCGCCCGACGAACCGCGCCGCCATCACCGCCAACGCGAGCGTCAGCGCGAGCAACGGCACCCACATCGGGAGCCGCGACCCGGCCTCGACGAACCCGAACGCGGTCGGCAGCTCGTCGAACGCGAGACCGGCATCGAACTTGGCGTCTTCCCAGTCGCTCTGCTCGGGCCACTGCGTACCGGGGCCGTACTTGTCGCCGGGCAGGATCCGGATCCCCAAGTTCAGGATCGGGACCATCCAGCCCGCGACCTTCACGCCCTCGAAGCCGTCGTGCGACATCTCGGCGATGCTGTTCCAGGTCGCGTTGGCCAGCATGGCGGCGACGCCCGCGCTGACCAGCGCGACGAAGCGGCGAACGAACCGGGCCGATCCTGGCGACAGCAGCCGGTCGGCGGCGTCGACCGAGATGTGCTTGCCGTCCTGCGTCGCGATCGACGCCCCAACGAAGCCGACGATGACCATCAGCAGGAGCGCCATGTTCATCTGGCCGCCGCCGGACCACAGCCCGAACAAGTCGGTCTGGAGCACGGGCTGCAGCTCCCGCTGCAGGTACTCGCTGAACGCGAGCCCGGTCATCGCGAGCAGCGCGGCGGAGACGGCGGCCCGCTCGAGCCGCCCCACCCACCGATCGAGCACCCTCGCGACGTCGCCGACGACGATGGAGGCGCCAGTCAGGACCAGGACCGCCGCGATCGCGACCCCCGTCAGCGGGCCGTTCGCGATCGCGCCCCAGGCGGAGCGAACGCCCCGCTCGACGGCGCCGATCGCGCGATCGACCAACCCGAACACCGCGCCGAGCCCGGCGCCTTCGCCGGCCATGGTGGCGTCAGCCCCGAAGCGCGGTGAGCGCAGCCTGGATCTTGCCCAACAGCGTAGGACCGTCCTCGATCGTCGCCGCGAAGGACGCGTGCATCGTGCGACCGACCTTCTCGAACGCGTCGCGGTCCGCCGCGGTGGGCTCGATCAGCTCCACGCCGAACGCCGAGAAGTTCTCCATCATCGCGGCCTCTTCGGCGCGAATCGCGGCCCGACCCTCGGCGGTGAACTGCTTGGACTCGAGCACGAGCGCTTGCAGATCGGGCGGGAGCTGGTCGAACCAGAGCTTGGAGAAGATGATCGCGGCCGGCTGGTAGATGTGCCGGGTCGTCGTGAAGTAGTCGAGCGGCTCGGCGAGGCCGGCGGACTGGATGTAGAGCGCGGTGTTGTCGAGCCCATCAACCACGTTGGATTGCAGCGCGGTCATGACCTCGGTCATCGGCTTCTGGACCGCGACGGCCCCAAACGCCTGGTACATGCCCAGGTGTACGTCGGACTCCTGCGAGCGCATCTTGACGCCCTTCAGGTCGGCGGGGGTGCGGATCGGCTTGGCCTTCGTGGCGAAGCTGCGCCAGCCGTTCTCGGACCACAGCCCGAGCACGAACCCGCGCCGTGCGAGCGTCTCGCTCATCGGCTGAAAGAGCACGTTGTCCAGGACGTAGTCGGCCTCGTCGTTGCTCTCGAACAAGAACGGGAGCTCGACGAGCTGGAGCTGCGGGACGTTGCCACCCTCGGCGATCGCGGCGGTGGTGACGCCGCAACCCTGCAGGCGCTCCCCCTTACGCGTCTCGCGGACCATCTCGATCTCGGCCATGACGCCCGGAGGCCGGATGACGACGTTGATGCGGCCGCCGGACTTGCTCTCGATGTTCTTTTCGAGCTTCTCGAGCATGTCCGTCCACGGGGTGCCCTTCGGCGCGAGGCTGCCGATGTTCATCTCCCACGTAGACTGGGCGTCGGTGGTGCGGGGGGCCGCCACGATGGCGACCGACGCTGCGACGAGGCCGACGATCGCGGCCCACGAACGACGCGCGGCGATCACTGGGCACCCCCGTCGTCGGCCGGCCGCTCCTTCGCGTCGCCTGCCGCGGCGGGGGCGGTTGCGTCTGCGGGGCGCTCGGCGACGGCCGGCGTGGCTGCGCTCGCCGCGGGGGCCTCCGGGGGGCGGAACGTGGGGAACACCGGCTCGGGGTGCGCGGCGATCGCGGCGGCGAGGGCGTCTTTGTCGAACAGCTCGCCCTTCTTCGCGAGCAGGTTGCGGGCCTTGTCTTGCTCACGCAGGTTCTCGGCCGCGATCTCGGGCAGCACGTACGGGTCAGACTGCAGGACGGCGTACAGATCCGTCAGGAACAAGGTCGGGTCTTGGGCGGCGACCGCGTTGAGCTCCGCCCGGAGCACACGCGTGCCGAGGTAGTTCGGTGCGCCCTTGAGCGACGTGTCGAAGTACTTGGCCGACACCTCGGTGTCACGACCCGCGAAGCTCGGGATCGCGGCGTAGTAGGCGCCCCAGTAGCGGGCGGGCCCGTAGTACCAGATCGTCGGGTCCATCTCCTCGACCTTGGCGATGTAGGCCTTGACGGTAGGGAGGTGCTTGAGCGTGGTCGAAAGGCTCTGCTCCTTGCCCCACTTTCCAAGCGCGGACGCCGTCCAGTAGATGCACATCGCGTCTTCCGGCCGCGCGGCCGCGATGGCGTCCTTCTCCTTCTCGCCAGCGGCGATCTTGCTCGCGATCTCGCTGTTCTGTGCGATGCAGCGGGTGCCGTAGCTGATCGCCTTGCCCCAGCGCTCGATCTTGACGGCCTTGTCGTCGGTGTAGCCGTCGCCGTAGAAGTACCAGCCGCGCGTGAGGTACTCGAGCGCGACGCGGTCGGTGGGGTTCGCGGCCAACACCTTCTCGAACGCGAGCAGGGACTTCTCGAGCTCGGCGCCATCGGCGCGGGCTTCGAACATGCTCAGCGCGTCGGCGGTCGCGGACGCTTCGGCGACGCCGGCGGGGGTCGCAGCGGCCTCGTAGGAGCCGGGGTGCTTGGCGCACGCGGCTTGCACCACGAGCGCGGCCAGGACAGCCGTGACGCGGAGAGGGCGGACGAGGGCGGGGCTCATGGGTTCTCCGTCCGGAAGCGGGCTTCCGCACTGGGTGGTTGGTTGGATCCGTCCAGAGCGTCGGACGGAAGGCGCCACTGATTAGCCTCATGCTCGCGTCGTGGCGAGCGCGAGTACACGGGATGGTAGTGGCTCCTTGCTTTGCCGTCGCGGACCGCTTACGGCCGCCCGCCCCCCGGAGGTCGACCATGCCGAAGCTGTCGATCCCGCTGGCACTCACGTTCGACGACGTACTGCTGGTGCCGCGCTACAGCGAGGTTCTGCCTCGCGACGTCGACTTGTCCACGAACTTGCTGCCGTCCGCGGCAGAGGGCGCGCGAAGCCTGCGCTTGAGCGTGCCGTTCATCAGTTCGGCGATGGACACGGTCACCGAGTCGTCCATGGCCATCGCCATGGCCCAGCTCGGTGGCCTGGGCGTCATCCACAAGAACATGAGCGTGCGGCGTCAGGCCGAGATGGTCCGGCAGGTCAAGCGGGCGATCGCGGTCGTCATCACCGATCCGATCGTCGTGTCTCCCGATGCCACGATCGGAGAGGCGCGCGCGGTCATGCGCCGCAACGGCATCAGCGGGGTGCCGGTCGTCGTCGATGGGCGCGCCATCGGCATCCTCACGAACCGCGACCTCCGGTACGAGCGCCGGCTGGCCACCACGGTCGGCGAGGTGATGAGCCGGGATCTGGTCGCGGTGCCTCCGGGCACGGAGCTCGAGCGCGCGAAGGATCTGATGCAGGAGCACAAGATCGAGAAGCTGCTCGTGGTCGACGACCAGGGCACGCTGCGCGGGCTCATCACGATCAAGGACATCGAAAAGATCACCCGCCACCCGTCGGCGGCCCGCGACGCCGCCGGTCGCCTCCTGGCTGCGGCCGCGATCGGCGTCGGTCCGGATCGGGACGAGCGCGCCGCCGCGCTCGTCGAGTCCGGCGTCGACGTGCTGATGGTCGACACCGCCCACGGGCACAGCCGCGGTGTGCTCCGCGCGGCCGAGGCGGTGCGCGCGCGCCACCCCAACGTGCACCTGGTGCTCGGGAACATCGCGACGGCAGACGCGGCGAGAGCGTGCATCGACGCCGGGGCCGACGCGGTGAAGGTCGGCATCGGACCTGGCTCGATCTGCACCACCCGCATCGTGGCGGGCGTCGGGGTGCCGCAGCTCACCGCGATCGAGGAGGTGTCGGAGGTCGCCCGCGCCCACGGCGTCGGGGTGATCGCCGACGGCGGCATCAAGTTCTCGGGAGACGTCGCGAAAGCGCTCGCGGCCGGCGCGCACGCCGTGATGATCGGCTCGTTGTTCGCCGGGACCGACGAGGCCCCCGGCGACGTCGTGCTGTACCAGGGGCGTCGCTACAAGTCGTACCGCGGCATGGGCAGCACGGAGGCCATGCGCGCGGGTTCGTCGGACCGGTACTTTCAAGAGGCGGAAGACGACGGCTTCGAAGGCTCCGGGCCGAAGCTGGTCCCGGAGGGCATCGTGGGCCGCGTGCCCTACAAGGGGCCGCTGGGCGACGTGGTGTACCAGCTGTGCGGCGGGCTGCGCGCGTCCATGGGGTACGTCGGCTGCCCGACGATCACCAAGATGCACGAGGACGCCCAATTCGTCCGGATCACGTCGGCCGGGCTGCGGGAGAGCCACGTCCACGACGTCATCATCACGGAAGAAGCGCCCAACTACCGCCTTTCCTGACGGGCGCGGAGGCGATCATGAACAAGGTGGTCTCATCTGCTCGAGAAGCCGTCGCCGATATCGGTGATGGCGCCGTGGTCATGGCGGGCGGGTTCGGCCTGTGCGGGATCCCGGAGCACCTCATCGCGGCGTTGTGCGGCACGGGGGTGCGCGGGCTCACGTTCATCTCGAACAACTGCGGCGTCGACGACTTCGGCCTCGGTCTGCTCCTGCGCGCGCGGCAGATCCGGAAGATGATCTCGTCGTACGTCGGGGAGAACAAGGAGTTCGAGCGCCAGTTCTTGTCCGGCGAGCTCGAGGTCGAGCTGTGCCCCCAGGGCACGCTCGCCGAGCGGATCCGGGCCGGCGGGGCCGGGATCCCCGCGTTCTTCACCGCGACGGGCGTTGGCACCCCTGCTGCGGACGGTAAGGACGTGCGGTGGTTCGATGGGCGTGCGTATGTCATGGAGCGCGCGTTGACGGCCGACTTCGCCATTGTCAAGGCATGGCGGGGCGACGCGTCGGGCAACCTCGTGTACCGCCACACGGCCGCCAACTTCAACCCGATGATGGCGCAAGCGGGGCGGGTGACCATCGCCGAGGTCGAGGAGCTCGTGCCGGTGGGCAGCATCGACCCCGATCACGTTCACACGCCGGGCATCTTCGTTCAGCGCGTCGTGGTGGGAACCCAGTACGAGAAACGGATCGAGCGTCGCCGCGTCCGGGAGGCCTGAGATGGACGAACGCACCCTGATCGTGCGCCGGGCTGCGCGTGAACTGCGCGATGGCTTCTACGTCAACCTGGGGATCGGCATCCCCACGTTGGTGGCCAACGCTGTCCCCGCTGGCATGGACATCGTCCTGCACAGCGAGAACGGCTTGTTGGGCATGGGGCCGTACCCGCTGAAGGACGAGGTCGACGCCGACCTCATCAACGCCGGGAAGGAGACCGTGACCGCGCTCCCGGGCGCCTCGTTCTTCTCGTCGGCGGAGTCGTTCGCCATGATTCGAGGGGGGCACGTCGACCTCACCATCCTCGGCGCGATGGAGGTGAGTGAGACCGGAGACCTCGCCAACTGGATGATCCCCGGCAAGATGATCAAGGGCATGGGCGGCGCGATGGACCTCGTCGCGGGCGCGCGGCGGGTCGTAGTCACGATGAACCACACCGCGAAGGGTGAGCCCAAGTTCCTCCGCCAATGCCGGCTCCCGCTGACGGGCGTGCGGTGCGTCGATCTGCTGATCACCGAGCTGGCGGTGTTCGAGTTCCGCGACGGCGTGGCGTGGCTGATCGAGCTCGCGCCCGGTGTGACGGTCGAGGAGGTGGTCGCCAAGACCGAGGCGACGTTCAAGATCGCGGAGCCGCTGGGATCGATGGCGGACTGAACGCAGTCGTCCGCCCTCGATCTCGTCGCTCGGCGTGGCTCGCGGCATGCACCGCAGACGGGCGCGCCGCGACCGGCCTACTTCTTCTTCTTGCCCTTCGGCGTGCGCACGGCGTGGCGGATGACCACGAGCCCGCCCACCGGGCCCGGGACACCGCCCCGGATGAACAGCAGGTTGCGCTCCGCGTCGATCCGAACGACGGTCATGTTCTGGACGGTGGTGCGGGAGGCCCCGAGGTGACCGGGCATCTTCTTGCCCTTGAGGGTCATACCGGGCGTGAGGCGCGTGCCGATCGAGCCGCCGTGCCGGAAGTACTCATGGGCGCCGCGCGTGCGCTCGAAGCCCGCGAAGTGATGCCGCTTCATGACGCCGGCGAAGCCCCGACCCTTGGAGGTGCCGACCACGTCGACCTTCTGGCCGTCCTGGAACACCTCGCCCACGGTCAGCACCTTGCCGGCGCTCATGGTCGCGACGGTGCCCGCGTCGACGCGGATCTCACGCACGTGGCGGAGCAACGAGGCGCCGGCCTTGGTGAGGTGCCCGGCGAGGGGCTTGTTGATCAGCTTCGCGCGCGCCGGCGCGAACCCGAGCTGGATCGCGTTGTAGCGGTCCTTGCTGGTGGTCGACTTGACCTGGAGCACCGTGTTCGGCCCCAGCTGAACCACCGTGCACGGCACGACGTTGCCGTCGGCTTGGAAGAACTGCGTCATACCGAGCTTACGCCCGATCATCCCCATCTTTTCATTCATAGCGCCTCCGCATTGGACGGCGCGCACGAGGCGCGACGTCGTACGGTTGAAGGAAGGAGCCCACCGCGCCAAGGGCGGGCGGTCGACTCCCGAGCGTGCAACGCGGCACCACGCCGCGGAGCGTCAGAACGTGTACTTGAAGTAGCCGGCGCCGGTCGCCGACAAGTCCCAACCGATCGCGTAGGCGATGTCGACATTGATGCCTACGGAGAGGTGGGACAGCTTGGTGTAGATCTCGAGGCACGGACCGCCCTGCACCACGGGGTGCGGGGTCGCGTGGATCGGCGGCAGGGGCTGGCCAACCTTCTCTTCGAAGTACTGGGCGTTGACCAAGTACGGCGTGAACATCATGCCGCCGCCCGCGCGCAGCCCGATGCCCCACCGCCGGATGGGGTAGAACGACATCTCGAGCATGGCCAGCGGCGTAATCGTACGGGTGTCGCCCTGGATCAGCTGGTTGGCGGGGTACCCTGCCGAGGCCAGGTCGCTGAAGACCTCGCCGTTGTGCAGGCCCTGGGCGAGCGAGACCTCCCACGCCATCGACAGCCGCTCTTGATCGACGAAGTCTTGCCCGACGCCGAGCGCCAGGTAGGTGCCGGGGCGCAGGATCGGGTTGCCGCTCGGCCCGGGGGCAGCGAGCGTGCCCAGGTAGGCGGTGCTGCCGATCGGCGCTACGGCGTAAAAGCCGCGCTCGATCTCGCGCACCACCTCGGCCTCCTGGATGGCGCGCCGCTTGCTCGTCTTCTCCTTGTCGCGCTTTTCGCCGGTCGAATCCAGGTCGCCGTACGTTTGCGCGTTGGCCGTCGAGATCGGGAGCAGGGGGGCGCAGAGCACCGCGAGCGCGAACAACTTCATGGGATCCTCGGCACGGAATCTAAGGCAGCGCTGTGTACCATGCGGCGTTTGACGCTGCAATCGGCACGTGGTGCAACCAGGGTTTTCGCACGTCCAGAGACAACAACGCGGGCCTGCCCGGAGGGGCAGGCCCGCGCGTGACGCTCGCTTCGCTCAGGTCCCGAAGACGAACGGGTAGGAGACCAAGACGATGCCGCCGCCCTTCGGGGTCGGGAACTGCATCTTGAGGAAGCGGCCCGCAACGCACTGCTCGACCGCGGGGTTGCTCATGGTCGACGCCTTCACCGACGACGCAGACACCGTGCCGTCCTTGGCGATCGTGAACTTGATGACGATCTTACCGGCCAACGACGGGTTCTTGGTGAGCTCGCGCTGGTAGCAGTACTTGATCTGGTTCATGTGGCGCTTGACGACTTCGTCGATGAGCGCCTTGTCGAGCGCGCCGAGGATGATCGGATCGCCGCCGACCGCGCTGATCGCGCCGTCGCCCTTCGAGCCGAAGTTGCCGCCGCCCGAGCCGAACCCGGAAGCGCCCGAGCCGATGCCCTTCGTGCCGAGGCCGCCGAGGCCCTCCGCGGTGCCGCCGCCGCCGAGGCCGCTACCGCGCGCGCCGAGGCCGCCGGAGCCGATCTGGGTGCCCTTCGCGCCGATGAGGCCACCGATGCCGCCCGCGATGTCGGCGTTCAGGCCCGAGGTCCCGAACACACCGTCGAGCGCGCCGCCATCGCGCAGCGCGCCGAGCACGCCGGCGTCCTCGGCGATCTGGCGATCGAGCTCTTGCTGCTTCATCTCGACCTTGTTGCCCTTGGCCTTCTCCATCTTGGCGTCTTTCTTGCCGACCTTGCCCTCTTCGCGCTTTGCCTTCGCGCCCTCACCGGCGTCCGGGTTGGCGTCGGGCTTCTTGCCCTTGTCCTTCTCGGGCTCCGGCGGCTTCTCGACGAGCAGCTCGACGAAGCGGTCCGGGATCTCGACCATCTCGTTCGAGTAGCCCGGCGGCACGGTGAAGATGAGGATCGCGAACAGCATGCCGAGGAACGACATGAACGCGAGGCTGCCCAGGAACGGGTAGTCGATGTCGTCCGTCATCGAGGTGACGATCGCGGCGCCCGCGTGCACCTGGTGCGCGAAGAACACGACGCCATCGATGTCGACGACGATCCGAACACCGTCATCGAGCGGGACCGTGATCATGTCCCCGGACCGCGACGCCTTGCCGGCGGTGACCGCCTCGCCGAGCGAGTAGCGCTGCTCCCCGACGTCGACGAAGCCTTCCCACTTGGACGACACATTGGCGACCGGACTGCCGCCCTGCCACGAGAACAGCGTGTGGTCGCGGCCACCCGGCAGGTTGGTGTCCGGCGTGTAGAAGTCGCTGCGCCACTCACCGCGGACCTCCGACCACAGCGGCGGGAACCACGGCAAGATGGTGTCGAGCGGACGACTGACCCACGCCATGTTCACGCCGAGAAGGCTCCAGCGCCAACCCAACGAGGCGCCGACCGTGACCGGCGTGCCGCGGGCGTAGTGGCGGGCGTCCAAGACGTGCTCGCCCCAGACCTGGTTGACTTCGAGCACCTTCGGGCGCTTCTTGTCGAGGCCGAGATCGCTCTGCGACGTGCCGGAGCGCATGATGAACGCCATCACGTCTTCTGCGGCGCCTTCTTCTTCTTCGTCGTCCCCATCGTCGGCCGCGGCGACGGCCGGCGCGGCTGCGGCCGCGGGCTCGGCCGGGCGCCCGACGTCGGTGTCTTCGTCGCGCTCCGGCAGGTCGTCTTGCGGAGCCGGCGTGGGCGGGGCGAGGCGGGCGCGGTTCGGATCGGTCGCGTCGTCGTCGGCCGCGGCGCCACCCTGCACGTGGACGACGATCTTGACGGCGCCGAACGAGATCTCGTCGCCGTTCTTGATCGTGGCGTTGCTCCCGACCGGCTTGCCGTTCAGCAAGGTGCCGCCGTCGCCGCCGACCAGGTCGAGCAGGTTCACCGTGCCGTCTTCCTCGACGTTCACGACGGACTGCAGCTCCGCGAGCGCCTCGTCGTCGACAGCGAACATCGCCGGCCCACCACGGCCGATCGTCACGCTCTGGCTGTCGAACTCACCCGAGGCGATGCGCTCGCCGCCACGGTACGCTTCGAATCGAAGCTTCGGAAGATTGTCGGACACGTGTGCTCCAACGTACGCGCCCCGCACACCCGTCGACATCGCCGACCGGCGCGGAGCGCGACCAGAAGATGGGGTGGAAGGCCTACTTGACCTCGTCGACGGACTGCTTCATCTCGTCGTTGAAGTCTTCGCGCAGGCGGATGAGCGGGTTGAAGCTCGCGCGCTTGCGGTCGATGAGGAGCGCGCCGGCTGGCTTGACGAGCTCACCGTTGACGTCGACGTCTTCGAAGTCGATCTCGGTGCGCTCCTTGTACTTCACCTGCCGACCGGCATCTTCCTCCTGCGCGGCGGCAGGTTGGGTGAACAGGAGGGTAGCGCCGAGGAGCGCGAAGAAGGCACGAGTGCGATTCATAGGAACTCCGCAATGCCCATTTGGACGGTGTGTTTATGCCGTAGGTCCGCCGCGATCACAACCGCTGCACGGTCACGTTCCGGTAAACATGTAGATGACGCCGGCTTTCCGCCGACTACCTTCGCTTCGACGAGGGGACAGCGAGCCGGCCCCCTGGCGCCCCGAAGGCAGGCGCCTCGCGCAACCTCCTACTCTGACAGCGGAGCCGTGGCGCGGTTCCGCGTTTGTCGGTCGACGGGTGCAGCGCGCGTGGATCCAGCGACGCCCCAGAAACAAGAACGGCCGCGCACGGGCGCGGCCTCATCGATCTGGCGCGATGGGCAGGCTTACTGCCCTTCGGGCCGAGACTTGGTCTCTTCTTCAGCGGGGGGAGCCGCCTCGGCCGGCGCGGCGCCGTCGGCGGGCGCGCCG
>CAIUDO010000484.1 GCA_903897935.1 uncultured Pseudomonadota bacterium | reverse complement strand
GGCCGGACGCGTCGCCGGGCGGGATCGGCGGCGCGGCGCGGCCCGGGATTGGGGCGGTCGCCGTCGTCAACGCCGCCGGACGGATCCGACGCTTTGGCGGCCCGCTGCCCGAGCGCAGGAGCCCCGTCGACGCCCCCGGCCCCGCGCGCGCCACCACCCTCGGGGTCGTCGCCGTCGAAGCTACGTTGTCGGCCGGACAGGCGCAGATGCTGGCCCGCATGGCGTCGGCGGGCATGGCGCGTGTGATCGCCCCGGCGTTCACCCCGTTCGACGGCGACCTCGTGTTCGTGCTCGCGACCGGCGTCGAGGGCCCCGTCGACGCCGCCGGCCTCGCCCGGCTCGGGGACGACGCCGCCACGACCCTCGCGCACGCGATCGTCGACGCCTTGCCCCCGCCCGCTCCGTGGCAGGTGCTCGACGCCGGCCCGGCAGCCATGCTCGGCCACAACAACCTCACCGCCATGATCTTCACCGTCACGCGCGGGCGCGCGCCAGGAACGATGGCGCGCCATCGCCGCACGCCCCAGTGGCTCGCTGCCCTCGACGGCGCGCCGTTCGGCGTGTGGTTGGCGCCGCCGGGCCCGACCCCACGCGACCCGGCGTGGGTCGAGGTGCCGGCCGGCGCGATGCTCGGCCTCGCCCCCGGCACGTGGCACCGCGGGCCCGTGCCGCTGCCCGAGGGGCGCGTCGGCCGCTATTTGTCGCTCGAAGCGCCCCACACGGGGACCGACGACCACGAGGAGCAGGATCCCGCGACCGCGACATCGGCGCCGTGATCGCCCTGCCCCTACCGGCGTTGGCGTTGTTGAATCCTCTGTTTTCGGTTGGCACGGGGGCTGCTTGCGACGTTGGGAGGAGGTTCCGATGAGGCGTTCGTCCCAGGCGGTGTTGGGGTTGGTGGCGCTCGGGCTCGCGCGGAGCGCGGACGCTGGCGTGGCGCTCGCGGTCGGCGGCGCCGGGGGCGGCGCGTTCTGGCAGCCCGACGTCGTCGGAGCGTCCGGCATGGGGTTCGGCGCCGCCGGGTCTCCGGTGGTGAGCGCCCAGGTCGACGTCGGTCAGGGCCTCGTGCGCCCGGTGTTCGGGGTGACGAGCGCACCGACGTTCTTCTACAGCGCCGGCTACGACGCGTTCACGGCGCCGCTCGCCGTCGCCGACCTCGGGGTGTCGATCGGCTCCGACACCACCCGCGCCACCCTCTCGGTGCACGGCGGCGTGTTGTCCGTAGGCGCGTCCGCGCGCGCCACCCACGTCCCATGGTCGCTCGGGGCGTCGGCGAACACCGGGTTCGAGGTGCGCGCGACCTACCTCGCCCGCTGGGGCGTCATGGGCGCCGCGCTGTGGGTCGTCCGGCTCTGACCGCCCGCGCGCGTTAGCCCGCCGCATGCCTACGACCTCGTGCCCGCTCGATTGTCCGGACGCCTGCAGCCTCGACGTGACCGTCACGGACGGCCGCGTCACCAAGGTGCGCGGCGACCACCGAAACCCGCTGACCCGCGGCGTGATCTGCGCCAAGGTCGCCCGCTTGCCCGAGCACCTGTACGGCGCGCACCGCGTGCTCGAGCCGATGATCCGCACCGGGCCGAAGGGGTCGGGCACGTTCGCGCCGATCGGGTGGGACGAAGCGCTCGACCTCGCGCGCGACCGCATCAACGCGGCGATCGCCGCGCACGGCGCGGAGTCGGTCCTGCCGTGCTCGTACGGCGGCTCCAACGGCGTGCTGACCGAAGGCTCGTTCGACCGCCGGTTCTTCGCCCGCCTGGGCGCGACCCGCTTGGGGCGCACCCTGTGCGCGGCGCCGTCGGGCGCGGTCCGCACGCACATGACCGGGCGCTTCCCCGGTGTCGCCCTCGCCGACGTCGTGCACGCCGAGCTGATCGTGGTGTGGGGCAACAACCCGCACGCCACCTCCATCCACTTCCTCGATCGCCTGCGCGAGGCCCGCCGCCGCGGCGCGCGGCTCATCGTGGTCGATCCACGCGCGATCCCCCTGTGTCGCGACGCCGACCAGCACCTCGCGCTGCGGCCGGGCACCGATCTCCCGGTGGCGTTGTCGCTGATCCGCTGGTTCTTCGAGACCGGCCGCGCCGACCACGCGGCGCTCGACCGCTGGACGACCGGCGCCGACGCGCTTCGGGCACGTGCCGCCCCGTGGACGTTCGAGCGCGCCGCTCGTGTCGCTGGGGTCGATCCGAGCGAGCTCGAGCGGCTCGCGCTCGCGTTCGCCGGCGCCCACCCCGCGGTCCTGCGCTGCGGCTGGGGTGTCGAGCGCAGCCGGTGCGGCGGGTCGGCCGTCGCGGCCCTGCTCGCGCTCCCGCTCGTCGCGGGCAAACAAGGCGTTCGTGGCGGCGGGTTCGTGATGTCGAACAGCGGCGCCGTGCCGAGCCACGGCGACGTCGTCGAGCCGCCGACCCGGCGGGTCAACCTCGCGCGCCTCGGCCGGGCGCTCACCGAGCTCACGCCGCCCGTCTCGGTGCTGTGGGTCTACAACAACAACCCGCTCCAGACCGTGCCGGATCAGGAGCGGGTCCGCCGCGGGCTGTCGCGCGACGACCTGTTCACCGTCGTGCACGACGCGATCTTCACCGACACCGCCCGCTACGCCGACCTGTTGCTGCCTGCGACCGTGTTCCCCGAGCATGACGACCTCGCCCCGTCGTACGGCGCCCACCTCGTGTCCCGCCTCACGCCGACGGCCCCCGCGCCGGGGCTCGCGCGTACGAACGCCGAGGTGTTCGTCGCGATGGAGGCGCGCCTGGGCCTGTCGCGCCCGGGGGACACGACCACTGCGGACGAGGAGGCGCGCCGCTTGCTCACGGCGACGCCGCACCTCGTCGAAGGCCTCGATCGTGACGGCGTCGCCGGGCCATACGCGGCGCCCCCGATCCCGTACGTCGACGTGCTGCCGGCCACCCCCGACGCGCGCACCCACCTCGTCCCGGCCGCGCTCGACGCCGAGGCGCCCGCGGGGCTGTACGGCTGGATCGAGGATCCAGCCACCGAATTGGCGCCACTGGCGCTGATCTCTCCCGCGCGCGCCGAGACGGTGAGCTCGACGTTCGGTCAGCTCGCAGGACCCGCGCCGCTCGAGGTGCACCCCGACGACGCCGCTGCGCGCGGCATCCGGGACGGCGACGCCGTCCGGCTGTGGAACGAGCTCGGCGCCGTCGAGGTGTTCGCGCGGGTGACCGAGAAGGTGCGGCCCGGCGTCGTCTCGCTCGCCAAGGGCCTGTGGGGGCACCACACGCGCAACGGCAGCGCCAGCAACGCGGTGATCCCCGATGCCCTCACCGACGTGGGTGAAGGACCGGCTTACTTCGACGCCAGGGTCGAGGTCGCGCGCGCGGCGCCGCCTACCCCGTGATCAGCGCCGAACCTTCTTGACCGGCGCCGCGGCCGCCGCTGCAGCAGCCGCCGCGTCCGCGTCCGCCTGCGCTTGCGCCGCCGCCGCCCGGGCCATCTCTTCCGCCGCCCGCGTCTCCGCCTCGACCCGCGCGACCGCGGCCGCTTCGACGATCGGCTTGAGCTTGTTCAGCCCCTTGTCGAAGTCGGCCCCGAGCATCTGGTCCATGTCCATGAACAGCCCGAACGCCTTCGCCATCAGGTCGTTCTCGCTGTCGAACGACCACGTGACCCGCGCGCCCTGGCCCTCGGCGGCCACGGTCCACGCGCCCTTCGCGGTCGACTGGAACGGGGCGGTGAACTCGACGAGCGTGTCGACGCGCGCGGCCTCGACCGCGGTGATCGACATCTTCCCCGCGCCGACGTTCTCATCGCCGGACCACGTGTACCAGGCGCCCGCGCCGACCGTCGACGGGCTGTAGGTGACCGTCTGGTTCGGGTCGAGGTCCGCCCACGGGCTCCACTGCTCTTCGAACACCTTGAGGTCGGTCAACGCCGGCATCACGTCGGCCGGGGTCGCCGCCATCACCAGGCTGCGCTCCACGTGCGTGACGTCGGGCTGCCCCGCCGCGACCACGAACAAGCCCCCCACCCCGACCACGACCAACCCGACGACGACGCCGACACCCGCCATGACCTTGTTCATACGCCACCTCTGAGAGAGCGGCGCGCGTAACTGGCGTTCGCCCATAGGGCAACCCGCCGGCGGCAGGCAGAGCTAGGCCCAAAACAAGCGCAGGGCCGAGCCGTCAGCCATCAGCCATCAGGTTTCAGCTTGACAATGGCGCGATGGTGACCCCATCGACCTTCACCTGAACGCGAACAACCCGGTCTACTGCCGCCGAGCGATGCATGGCTTTGACCGGGCTG
>CAIUDO010000483.1 GCA_903897935.1 uncultured Pseudomonadota bacterium | reverse complement strand
CGGTTTGCCGCCGATTGAAGCGATGGCGTGCGGCTGTCCGGTGCTCAGTTCGCGGCGTGGTTCGTTGGCGGAGGTCGTGGCAGAGGCGGCGGACACGGTCGAGCCAGAGGACACCGCCAACATCGCCGCTGGCTTGAAGCGTATGGCCGCGGACGCCGGCTGGCGTGGGCAGTTGTGCGAGGCGGGATTGAAAAACGCGCGGCGCTTCGACTGGGGTCAGAACGCCGCTCGCGTCCTGGAGGTGGGTCACGGCAAGCCCGTAACGAGCGTGATCCTGGAGGGGCACGTCGGGCGTGATGACCAGGGTGGTGCCGCTCGTGGTGGTGCTCGCGGTCCACGGCACCGAGGCTCCGGTGGCGAGGTCGACCAGCAGCACGCCCTCCGGCGTGACCGACGCGAGGTCGATGGGCGCGGAGAACGTCAGCATCACGCCGGCGCTGGTGCCGAAGCCGTCGAGCGACTCGAGCGCGCTCCGCAACGTGAACGACGGCGGCACCAGCGCCTCGAGGTCCGCCCACGCGCGGTCCGAGAACACGACCCGCGCACCGGTGACGGTCGACGGGTCGGGGGTGGTGTGCAGGTCGTCGGGGAACGTCGCGAGCGGCCCGTCGAACGCGAACAACGACGTGGTCGCGCCCGCCGGGACCGCGTACGGTTCGGGTGAGACGCACGCCGCGAGCAAGACGACGATCATCGGGCCCCGGAGCGCAGGTATCCGGCGATCGTTGCCGCCGCCTACATGAAGTTCCGCGTGTGCAAGCCGGACAACCTGGCGGCGTCGTCGTCGTCGAACCCGAGCTGGCGCATCCGCACCCGGCGCCCATGGTCCATGTCCGCGGTGAGCGCGGCCACCGCCGACCAACCGTCCCGGATGGCGTCCGGGTGGTAGCGACCCGCCGCGATCAGCACGAGCGCGTCGAACACATCGGCGTTCAAGCCCGACGTGTGGGCGAGCGCGTCGTGCCGGCGCTCGACCGCCAGCGCGAGGCGCCCACGCATGCCAGGGTCCACCGTGAGGTGGCGCTTGAGGTGGGCCATCGCGCCCGCCACGTGGCGCGCCTCGTCTACGGCGGCCAATCGGCAGATGTCCCGGGTCACGCCGTCTGGGCCATACGTGGCGAGGAACCGCAGCAGGACCAAGAACGAGCCCTCGCCGAGCACCGACAACAAGAACGACGCGAGGGCGTAGTCGGGCTCCTCGATCAGGGTCCGCAGCGAGGTCTGCCCGCCCGCCGACGAGGTCCCGAGCCGATCCCGACGCAGCAACGCGCGCCGCGTGAAGACCTCGATGTGCCGGGCCTCGTCGGCGACGGTGATCGCGAGCAGCTGCTGTGTCTCCCGAAAGACAGGATGTACCTCGCCGATGAAGCGCGCCGGCACGAGCAGGGCCGCCGTCTCGTTCTCGATGAGGTACGTCATGACCTGGACGACGGCCTGCTCGACCTCGTCGGGGTGATCGAGCGGCTGCGCCCAGTCGATCGCGCCCGGGTCCCACTGCGCGGCGGCCGCTTGTTGGTACAAGCGGCCGAGATCTTCGGTCCAAACCTCGTCGCGCTCGACGAGGCCGAACCGGAACGGGCGGAGGCCTTGCTCGACCGCCGCCGACCGCCCCGCGACGCCCCACCGCGGGTCGGCGCGCGGGACCGGCGCCGCCGCTGGCCCGGTGTCGAAGGTCCGCGCGGCTCCCCGCCGCTTGGTGACGACGTCGCCAGCGACGTCATG
>CAIUDO010000482.1 GCA_903897935.1 uncultured Pseudomonadota bacterium | reverse complement strand
CCTCGACGATCTCCTCGCCGACGCCGGTGCACGACGCCCCGCCCGCCGCGCTCGCGTAGGTGCCCGCGACCGTGCAGCTGTCGCTGACCCGCCCCGGGCGCTCGAACCCGCGACCGCCTGTCGACGTCGCGGCGGCGATCCGCCCGGCGTGGTCCAACGCCACCGCCCCCACGGTGCCCGTCATACCTTGTCTCTTTGCGTTCCATTCCGACCATGCGCGCGGGGTGGTCGGGTCGCCGCGCGCGGCGCCCGCTTCGGCCGCCGCTGCGGCAGCACCGGCGCCCGCGAGCACGCGATCATCGGCTTCGAGCAGGTGATTCGCGATCACGACGGGCGAAAGGACGCCCTCGACGTTGACCACGCCGCCGAAGCGCCCAGTCCCGGCGTCCATCAGCGACGCCGACAGCCGCGCCGCCCCGTCCGCCTGGAGCTTCGAGCCCACGCCTGCGTTGAACCTCGGATCCGCCTCGAGGCGGCGCACGGCGTCCACGACGGCCTCCCGAGCGGAAGCGCCAGCCCGTAGGAGCGACCACGAGGCCTCGGCGATCGCGCGCGCCGCCTCCATACGATCCTGGAACGACGCCTCATCTCCGCGCGCTCCCGCGCCGCCGTGCACCACGATCACCGCCACGCACCCTCCTTGCATTCCGGACGAGCACGCATAAGGGCCGCCCCGGAACGCGTCGCGCCCCGGGCAACCGGGGCCGGGTCAGGCCACCGGGACAGCGTCTCGTCGGAAAGACGTCGTCGGAGGTCGCTCGGCCCGGCCCGAGTCCACCGGCCGACCCGCTGCGCGTCCGCGGGCCAAGCTCGAACACCTATGCAGGAACCAACATGATCGAGATCCAGAACCTCACGCGCCGCTACGGCGACCTCGTAGCGGTGAACGACGTGACCGTGTCCGTCGCTGGCGGCGAGATCGTCGGCTTGCTGGGGCACAACGGCGCCGGAAAGACCACCGTGATGAAGATCCTCACCGGATTCCTCGAGCCGACCTCTGGCACGGTGCGGGTCGGCGGGGTCGACGTCGTCGCGGATCGGCGCGGCGTGCAGCGCCAGATCGGGTACCTCCCCGAGAGCGCCCCGCTCTACCCCGAGATGACCGTCCAGGACTACCTCCTGATGATGGCGGATCTGCGCGGTGTTCCGGCGGACCGCCAAGAAGCCGCGGTCGTCACCGCCGCGCGCGACACCGGCCTGATCGAGCGCCTCACCCAGCGCATCGGCACCTTGTCGAAGGGGTACCGGCAGCGCGTCGGCATCGCGCAAGCGATCCTCCACAGCCCCGACGTGCTCGTGCTCGACGAGCCTACGAACGGCCTCGACCCGCTGCAGATCCACGCGATCCGCGAGCTGGTCAAGCGGCTCGGTCAGAAGACGACGATCGTGCTCTCCACGCACATCCTGCAAGAGATCGAGGCGGTGTGCGAGCGCGTGCTCGTCATGATCGACGGTCACCTCGCGGCCGACGCCCCGCTGCACAAGCTGTTGGCGTCGAACCGCCTGATCGTCTCGGTCGCCGCGGGCACTTCCGGCGTTGAAGCGGCGCTGCAGGCGCTCCCGGGCGTCACCGGCGTCCGCGCGCTCGGGCCCGACGCCGCGCACCCCGGCTTCGAGCGCTTCGCGGTCGAGCACGGCGGGGATCCCCAGCCCGGCCCGGCCGTCGCGCGGGTCGTACACGAGCGCGGGTGGGCCGTCGCCGCGATCGCGCCCGAGTCGCGCACCCTCGAGTCGGTGTTCGAGGAGCTTCAGGAGCAACACATCGCGCGCCACCGCAAGGAGGCCTCGGCATGAACGCCATCATGACCGTCGTCCGGAAGGAGCTCCGCACCGCGTTCGGCTCCCCGGTCGCCCTCATCTTCCTCGGCGTGTTCCTCGCGGTCACGCTGTTCACGTTCTTCAGCTACTCGAAGTTCTTCGCCCGCAACATCGCGGACGTCCGGCCGCTGTTCGAGTGGCTGCCGGTCCTGATGATCTTCCTGGTCGCCGCGTTCACGATGCGGCAGTGGGCCGAGGAGCAGCGCACCGGCACGCTCGAGGTGCTGCTCACGTTGCCGCTCCGCACCGTCGACCTCGTGGTCGGCAAGTTCGTCGCCGCGCTCGTGCTCGTCGGGGTCGGCCTCGCGCTCACCCTGCCGCTGCCGCTCACGGTCGCGGCCGTGGGTCCGCTAGATTGGGGGCCGGTGATCGGCGGGTACGTCGGCGCGTTGTTGCTCGCCTCCGCGTACCTCGCGATCGGCCTGTGTGTCAGCGCCCGCACCGACAACCAGGTCGTGGCGCTCATGGTCACGCTGCTGATCGGCGGCGTGCTGTACCTGCTCGGGAGCGAGCGGGTCACCGGCATGTTCGCGCAAGACACCTCCGAGATCCTGCGCGCGCTCGGCACCGGCAGCCGGTTCGAGAGCATCGCGCGCGGTGTGCTCGACCTGCGCGACCTCGCGTACTACGTCGCGCTCACCGCCACGTTCCTGGCCCTCAACGTCTACTTCCTCGAGGAGCGCCGCATCGACGAGCGCTCGGAGGCCGGTCGTGGCCGCTCCACGATGATGCGGGTCGGGCTGGTCTTGCTCGCCGGCAACGCGTTCGCGCTCGTCTTCTGGCTCACGCCGATCGGCCGCTTGCGCGTCGACCTCACGGAGAACGGCGACTACTCGGTGAGCAGCGTGACGGCGACCACGTTGTCGAAGCTCGACGAGCCGCTGCTCATCCAGGGCTTCTTCTCCGAGCGCACCCACCCGCTGCTCGCGCCGTTGATCCCCCAGATCCGCGACACGCTCTCCGAGTACGAGGTGCGCGGCGACGGCAAGGTGCGCATCGAGATCCTCGATCCGAGCACCGACGACGAGCTGCAGCAGGAGATCGCCGAGAAGTACGGCATCAAGAGCGTGCCGTTCCGCGTGGCCGACCGCCAGTCGCAGGCGATCGTCAACGCCTACTTCCACGTGCTCGTGCGCTACGGCGACCAGTACCAGACCTTGCCGTTCGAGGACCTCATCGAGGTGTCCGCCGACGAAGACGGCATGGACGTGCGCCTGCGCAACCCCGAGTACGACCTCACCCGCGCGATCAAGAAGGTGAGCCAGGAGTTCCAGAGCATCGACGCGGTGCTCGCCAAGATGAACGGGTCCGCCACGGTGACGGCGTACATCTCGGCCGGCTTGCCGGAGAGCGCGGCTTCGTCGGCCGAAGCGGTGCGTAAGGCCGCGAAGGCGATGGCGGACGCGTCGGGCGGCACGTTGTCGTTCCAGGAGATCGACCCGAGCGGCGACGCGGCGCTGCGCCAGCAGCTGCTCGACACGTTCCAGATCCAGCCGTTCGCGGCTGACATCTTGTCGTCGAGCACCTTCTACCTGCACATGGTCGTCCAGAGCGGAAACATCGCGGAGCGGTTGGTCCCGTCGGCGACGGCCACCGAGGCCGACGTGCGCACGGACCTCGAGGCGTCGCTGCGTCGCATGGTGCCGGGCCAGCTCAAGCGCGTCGGCATCGCCACCGAGCTCCCGGAGCCCGTGCAGCCGAACCCGCAGATGCCGCCGCAGATGCAACCCCCGCAGCCGCGCCCGGATTACCGCGGCATCCGGCAGATCCTCACCGAGAACTACGAGATCGTGCCGATCGACCTGCCGAACGCGCCGATCCCGTCCAACCTCGACGTGCTGGTGATCGGCAAGACCGGCCCGATGACGGACGAGCTCAAGTACGCGGTCGACCAGACGCTCATGCGCGGCGGCGCGGTCATCGCGTACGCCGGCGCGTATGGTGTCGAGGCCACGCAGAGCGGGTTGAGCGCCAAGAAGCTCGATCCCGGGCTGAGCGAGCTCCTCGCGTCGTACGGCGTCAAGGTCGGCGACGCGCTCGTGCTCGACCCGCAAAACGCGCCGTTCCCGATCCCGGTACAGGAGAAGCGCGGGCCGTTCACGATGCAGCGCATCGAGCTCATCCCGTACCCGTTCTTCGCCGACATCCGCCAGAGCGGCTTCCACAAGTCGAGCCCGATCTTGTCGGCGCTCGGCGGGGTCACCACCCCGTGGGCGTCGCCGATCGTGGTCGAGGCGCCGGAGGGTGTCGAGGTGCAGGAGCTGCTCCGCACGTCGGCGGACTCGTGGACGGACACCTCCGGCAACATCCTGCCGGATCTGCAAGCGTACCCGGAGACGGGCTTCAAGCCCGGGGACGACAAGGGCGCGAAGGTCGTCGCGGTCGCCCTCACCGGCGGCATCAAGAGCGCGTGGCGCGACGGTCCACCGCAGATGGAAGGTCCGACCGACTGGATCGGCACCGCGCTACCGGGCGCACGCCTGGTGGTCGTAGGCTCGTCCGAGATGCCCGGCGACCTGATCCTGCAGCTCGCGGGTGGCTCCACCGGCGAGGTGCACCGCGGCAACATCATGTTCTTGCAGAACGCGATCGATTGGGCCGTCGAGGACACCGAACTGTTGTCGATCCGCACGGCGGGCGCGTTCGCGCGCACGCTGGAGCCGATGGACGACGACACCCGTCGCCAGCTCGAGCTGGCCAACTACGCCATCGTCGCGCTCGCCCTCGGGCTGGTCGCGTGGCTGCCCCGCCGCCGCGCCCAGATCCCGCTGGCGAAAGCCTAGGAGGCCACAATGAACGCATCGATGAACAAGATCCTCGGCGGCGCGCTCGCGGCGCAGGTCGTGTTGGGTGCCGTGATGTGGTGGCCGCGCGGGGACACCACGGTGGCCGCCACCCCGCTGCTCGACGTCGCCTCGGCGGACGTGACGGCGATCGAGGTGACCGGCCGCATCACCGACGGCAAAGCTCCCGATCCGGTGCGCCTCGAGCGGCGCGGCCCGGATGGGTGGGTGATCACGTCGGCGTGGGACTACCCGGCGGACCCGAAGAAGGTGACCGACGCGCTCGACGCGCTGACCAGCGTGAAGGTGCGCAGCCCGATCGCCACGAACAAGACGAGCCACGCCCAGCTCAAGGTGGGCGACGCCGAGTACGGCCGCAAGGTGAAGGTCACCGCGGGCGACAAGACGTTCGACCTTGTGATCGGCGCCGCGGCGAGCAAGAGCGTCAACGTGCGTAAGGCCACGGAAGACGCGGTGTACGTCGGCAACGGGATGAGCGAGTGGACGCTCGGGGATCGTGCACGTTCGTACTGGGACACCTCGATCGTCGACGCCGACGTCACCCTGGTCGACACGTTCTCGGTGTCGGGCCCGTCGGGCGCGCTCGCGCTCACGAAGGGCGCGGAGGGCGCGTGGACGGCGGTCGGGGCCACGGAGCCCGTCGCGCTCGACACCAAGAAGGTGGAGGACCTGCTCCGGAAGGCCGTCAAGCTGCGCATGACCGAGGTCATGGCGGGCGCGGCGGCGCCCGAGCACGGCCTCGCGGCTGGCCACGTCGTCACGTTCCAGAGCGCGGGCGGCGAGGCCACCACGTACACGGTCGGCGCCGACCAGGAGTCGGCGTACGCGGCGCTGCAGGTCGACGGCAAGCCGTGGGTCTACAAGATCGCGAAGTCAACGGCGACGGCGATCCGGGACGCGAGCGTCGCGAGCCTGAGCGGCGCGCCGTAGCTTCGGGGCCCCTGCGGGCTTCCAGCCCGCAAGGCACAGCCTCCCCAAGCTACCGGAGCGCGGGCTTTCAGCCCGCCGGACCGCGGGCTTTCAGCCCGCCGGGCACAGGCCTCCACAGCTCTCGAAGCGCAGCCTCCCCGCCCGCCGGACCTCAAGGCAACGGATCAGCCGCGAACGTGCCGTAAAGGCGCAGCGAGCCGTCCGAATTCGCGTACGTCTCGTCGTACGACGCCGCGATGTGCCCGCTGGCGGAGTCGTAGCTGCCCGAGAACGGGAGCGGGTCCCCGCCCGCCTCCGCCGAGGTCATCGTGCCGGAGACCGTCGCGCCCGTGACCGTCCCTTCCACCGCGAACACGAACTGCTGCGTGAAGAAGCCAGCGTCGATCGTGCACGCGCCGGACCCGACGAACGCGGAGCGGTCGAGCTCGAACGTGAGGTAGTCGTTGACGCACGGGTACTCGAACGTGCCGAGCGCGCCCGCTTCGAGCACCGTCTCCATCGCCAGCGCCCCCGAGTAGTCGATCGGCCCGGTCGGCAGCGCCTCCTCGACCGTGATGCGCACCGACGCGTCGGCCGCCGCACCGCCCACCGTGGTGGACGCCGCGAGGTTGTACGTGCCGACCGGCAGGTCGGTGACCTGGATCGGTGACCCGACCGCCGACCACCCGTCCGCCGTGAACCACGAGATCACCGCGCCATCGGCCGGTGACCCGTCGCCGGTCATGGCGCGGGCCTCCAGCGTGACCCGCTCACCGGCGGTGAGCGTCGCTCCGTCGCTCGGGGACGTGATCATCAGCGAAGGCGGGTCTTGCGGGTCCGTCGGGTTCGTCGGGTCGGGCCCAGGACCCGGGCCGTCGCCCGTCTCGGTCTTGATGGTCCCACCACCACACCCCACCAACATCAACGCCAAGACGCGCATCGCACCCTCCGAACGCCGCGCACTGTACCCGCTTGCTCAGCGCGGCGTCAGCAGGTCCTGCACGTCCAGCACGCCGACCAGCGCGCCGTCGGCGTCGACGACGGGCACCTCGTCCACCTGACGCGCGGCCATCGACGCGCACGCCGCCGCCACCAGGGCGTCGGCGGCCACGCACAACGGAGAGGTCGTCATCACGGCCCTGATCGCGCGGTCGAGCACGCCGGGATCGCGCCCCAACGACCGCCGCAGGTCGCCGTCGGTGAACACCCCGACGAGCCGCCCCTGATCGACGACCGACACCATGCCGGCGCGCGCGCGCGTCATCGACCACAACGCGTCGCGCACGAGGTCATCGGGGGCCGCGACCGCCACCCGCGCGGCCTGACGCATGACGTCGCGCACCCGCTTGAACGGCAAACCGAGCGCACCACCGGGGTGCGCGGCGGCCCAATCTCCCGCCGAGAAGCCCCGAAGCGCCGCCGCCGCCAAGGCGAGCGCGTCGCCGACCGCGAGCGCGGCCGTCGTCGACGCGGTCGGGGCCATCCCCAGCGGCCCCGGCTCGGGGTGGGCGCCGATCGCCAACGTGAGATCGGCGGCGCGGGCCAGCGGGCTGTCGCCGTCGGCGGTGAGCGCGATCAGCCCGACCCCGCGGGCGCGACAGCTCGGCACACATCGCAGGACCTCGTCCGTGCGGCCGCTGTTCGACAACGCGAGCACGAGGTCACCGGCGACCAACCGGCCAAGATCACCGTGCACCGCCTCACCCGCGTGCAACGGAAACGACGGCGTGCCGAGCGAAGCCAGCGTCGCGCTGATCTTCTGGCCGATCAACCAGCTCTTTCCGACCCCCAACACCACCACGCGCCCCGCGCACGACGCGACACGACGCGACGCCTCGACGAACACGCCGTCCAGCGACGCGGCGACCTTACCGAGCGCCTCCGCCTCGGCTTGCACGACGGCCCGGCCGGCGGCCAGCACCGCGCTGTCATCCATGGACCCCTCCTTCGCCGCGGGTCGCCCGGAGGCGCGAACGCGCTTACCCTGCCGCATGGCACCTGCGCCTCGAATCCTGCTCGCGCCCACCTGGGCGACCGCTCGGACGGTCACGGCAGACGTCACGATCGAAGCTGAGTATGGCTCGAACGTCGCCATCGGCCGGGTCGCGACGGCGGCGCACCACCAGCGCTCGGGCCCGTGGTCGGGGAGCGCGCCCGCTCCGTGCAACGACCGGAGGTTGTCGTCGCTCGACCCCACCGAGGTGGGCGTCATCCTGGTGAGCCACCTCGACCTCGACACCATCGGGGGGTGCCTGCGCGCGATGGGCGTCGCCGACATGTTCCGACCCGAGTTCGACGCGTTCTGGGCGCTCGCCGAGGCCGTCGACGTCGCAGGGCGCCACCGGCTGCCCGAGCTGGGCGGGGCGCCGCTCGACGTCGACCGGCTGCTCGCGTTCGCGGCGTACACCACCACCGTCATCGCCGCCCGCCCGCGCCCGCCCGCCCACGAGATCGCCGACGTCACCGAGGTCGTCGTCGCCGCGGGCGCTTTCTTGAGGAAGATCCTACCGGACGCCGAGGAGGCCCGCGCGCTGGCGCGTCGCGAAGACGCCGAGCAGCGCGCGCTCGACGCCGCGTCGTTCGTCCGCCAAAACGGCCCCGTCGTCGTCCGCCACGTCCCGCGCCGCGGGTTGTTCGTCAACCACCTCTACGGCGCCGGCAAGGTCGTCGCGTCGTGGAGCGCCGAGTCCGGTGCGCTGACGTTGTCGGCGGCGGAGCCGGGTGTGCTCGACTGCCGCGCCGTCGTTCAGGGGCTGTGGGGCCCACAAGCGGGTGGCCACGAGGGCATCGCGGGGTCGCCGCGCGGCGTCGTGTACGGCGTCGAGGACCTCGATCGGCTGGTCGCCGCCGCCCTCGCCGCCCTGGCAGTCTTCGAGGAAGCGCGGACCGAGTGCGCTGAGCGAGGCCCGTGCGAGGGCGACGAGGCTCGGTCAACGGAGTTGACCGGGCCGTTCGCGAGGAGGGAGCGTGCTGAAGCACCTGACCGAGGAGCGACGTTGTCCTCGCGCGGGACCCGCCAGCGCGCGACGGGAGCGATTTCCCGAAGACTGCCAGGTGACGATTGACGCCTTATCGGTGGATCCGGCGCCTCGGCGAAGGCTCGTTCGGTGAGGTGTGGGCGGCCGAGCGGGCTGGCGAGGTGCTCGCGGTGAAGGTGCTCGTGCGGGCCCCGTCGGGCTCACCCGCCGAGGAGGCGATCCGGCGCGAGATCACCCTCGGCCAGCGCCTGAGCGACGTGCCTGGTGTCGTCGCGGTGCGCCGGGCCGAGCCGCACGACGGGCTGCTGCACCTCGAGATGGACCTGGTGACCGGCCCGGACCTCGACCGCGTCATCGAGCGCGCCGCGCCGATGCCCACCTCGGTCGCGATCCCGTGGATGGTGCAGGTGCTGCGGACGCTGCACGCCGCCGGAGAGCGGCTCGGCGACCCGGTCGGGTTCGTGCACCGCGACATCAAGCCCGCGAACCTGTTGCTCGACGGCAGCGGCAGCCTGCGCATCACCGACTTCGGCATGGCCCGCGCGGGCGACGCGCTCGACTTCACCACGACGCGCACCGGAATCGTCAAGGGGACTCCTCGGTTCATGGCGCCCGAGGTGTTGCGGGGCGAGTCGCCCGACAACCGGGCGGACCAGTTCTCCGTCGGGGCGGTGCTGTACGAGCTGCTCACCGGGCGCCCGCTCTACAGCGGCGACGGCCTGCGGGCCGTGCTCGACCAGGTGGCGCGCGCGCAGGTCGGGCCAGCGCTCGCGCAGCTCGGCGACAGCAGCCAGCGGCAGGTGCTCACGCGCTTATTGGCGTTAGACCCAAAGGATCGGTACCCGACCTGCGCCGCCGCGGCGGACGCGTTGTCGAGCACCACCCTCTCCGGGCTGCCGGTGGCGTTGTTGTTGCCCGGCCTGCTGCGGCTCGCCGTGGAGCCGACGTCGGACCTTGAGGAGATGACCAGCCCGAACCTCGATCGGCCGCTCGACACCTGGGAGGTCACCCGCGAGCTCATGCCGCTCGACAGCCCGCCGCCGCCCCGCCTACGCGCCAAGACGAAGCCGACGCACTGGGCGTGGTGGGTGCTGCTGGGCGCCGCCGTCGCGGTGGCCGTCACCGCGGTGGGGCTGGCGGTGATCCTGTCGCTGGTTGGCTAATAGAAGCCCAGCGACCCCTCCGCGCGCGCCCGCGCGGCGGCCCGTCGGAACACCCACCACGCGACCGGCACCAGCACCAGCGTAAGGCCGACCAGCCGCGCGAGCGCCACCGTGCCGTCTACTGCGGCGCCCGGCAACAACGCCGCCCGCGCCGCGCCGAGCGCGTGCGTCAGCGGGATGACCTCCGCGACGCCCCGGATCGACTCCGGGAGCACGTCGACCGGGTACAACACGCCGCCGAGCAGCGCCGACGCGACGTGGAGCAACGACGACACGGGGTCGCCGCGCTTGAACACCAGCGTGAACGACGCGCCCAGCAGCCCCAGCGCGAGGCTCGCGACGAGCGCCACCACCAGCGTGACGAGCGCGAGCGGCAGCCCCGCCGGGTCGAGGCGCACCCCCAGCGCCGCCGAGCCCACCCCGAGCACGAGCGCGCCCCGCGCGACCCCGCCGAGCACCGGCGTCACCGTCGACAACACGACCATCCGAGTGGGTGAGATCGGCGTTACGAGCACCGCTTCGAGCGTCCCCACCAGCCGAGCCTCGCGCAGCCGCGCCGCCCCCTCGGTCAGCGCGGCGTACAGCGGCTCCTGCACCGCCAGCCCGACCACCACGAACGCGAACCAGTCCCCGCCCCACGCGTCGAGCACCGCCCCCGGCGAGACGGCCCGTCCGAGCAAGAAGAACGTCGCGAGCGTGACCAGGCGGCCGATCGCCCCGAACCACGCCGACGGCCCGTAGCCCAGCTCGATGAGCAGATCCCTCCGGACGAACGCGGCGAGCTGCCGGATCAGGCCAGCCTCCCGTCGACGAGCGTGATCGCCCGGGACACCCGCTGCAGGTCGAGCGGATCGTGGCTCGCGACGACGATCGCGCCGCCCGCGCCGCAGAAGCCTTCGAGCAAGCCCCACACCCCGGCGCGAGACGCCTCGTCCATGCTGCGCGTGACCTCGTCCAGCAACAACACGGACGGGTCGTGCAGCAGCCCGCGCGCCAACGCCACCCGCGCGCGCTGGCCGGCGGAGAGCACTCGGAACGGCGCGCTCAGCAGGCCGTCGACGCCGAGCGCCCCCAAGCGGCGCAGCCTGCGGTCGGCGTCTTCGGGGCCGATGCCGTACATCGCTGCGAAGAACCTAAGGTTCTCCCAGACGGACAGCCGATGGAAGAAGCTGCGGTCGTCAACGGAGACGAACCCGACGCGCGCCGCGACCCGCGTGGGCTCCGCCGCGACATCGACCCCGGCCACCCGGGCCGCCCCCGCGACCGGCACCACGAGGCCGGCGAGCACCCGGAGGACCGTCGTCTTGCCGGCCCCGTTCGGCCCGGTCAGCCCCACCGACTCCCCGGGTCCGACGACCAGCGACAGCCCGTCGAGGGCGACCCGCGACGTCGACGCCGGATCGCCCCGCACCAACGCGCGGATCGACCAGCCGCTCCGGTACACGACCCGGACCGCATCGAGCTCCACCGCGCGCACCCGCCCTCCGCTGCCGAACGCGTTAACGCCCGGGAATGTCGGATCGCACCCTGCACCTCCAATGGATCGAGCGCGCGGCCGCCGCCACGAAGAACGGCGAGCTCGAGCGCTGGATGCGCACCGAGCTGCACAGCCAGGCGTGGGAGTCCACGCTCGACGTCGTCGCGCGGCACGCGCGGCTCAGCCAGGCCACCCGCGTCGCGGACGTCGGGTTCGGATGGGGCCGGGTCGTGCTGGGCCTCGCGATGCGCCACCCGAACGTGCAGTTCGAAGGCATCGAGCTCGCGCCCGAGTTCGTCGAGGCGGCCCGCGGGCTCGTCGACGGGGCCGGCCTGACCAACGTGTCGCTGCAGCAAGGGGACGTGTACCAGTGGCGGCCCGAGCCCGGCCGGTACGACGCCATCGTCTCCACGCGGGTGCTGCACTACCTGGACGACCGCCCCACCGCGCTGTCCAGGATGTTCGCTGCGCTTCGCCCGGGGGGCCGCCTCGTCGCGATCGTGCCGAACCGGTGGTGCCCGCCGCAGTGGGTGGCGTACGAGCATGGCCTGGTCGACCCGCTCGTGTTGGCGTCCGAGGCGCGCGCCGCCGGGTTCACGGGCGTGTCGCTGCGCAGCGCCCGCTTCTTGCCGCGGGCCGTCGCGAGCCGCTTGCGGGCCGGCGGTCCGGCGCGGGTCGTCGAGCGCGTGCTCGGCGGCCTGCCCCCCACGCGCTGGCTCGGCGCCTTGCTCGTGCTGGTCGCGGAACGGCCGTGAGCCGGCTGGCCGAGCGGCTCGCCGAGCAGCTCGCGGCCCGGGGTTGCCCCCCGCTCGTCGCGTTGCGGGAGGCCCCTGCCGTGACCCACCAGCGGGCGCGCCGGCTCGGCGGCCCGGCCGAGGCCACGCTCGCTGACGGGACGCGCCTCCCCCTCTGGATCAAGCACGTCAACCACCCAGACCCCGCCTTGCTCGTGCGCATGAACGCGCTCGCCGAAGCGCCGGGCGGCAGCGGCCTCGTGCCGCGCGCGTGGGCGATCGACGGCGACCGCTTGTTGATGGATCGCGTCGCGGGGGATCGTGTGGTGCCGACCCTCGCGCGCGCGGTCGCGGG
>CAIUDO010000481.1 GCA_903897935.1 uncultured Pseudomonadota bacterium | reverse complement strand
CTCCTGTACCTGCGCGACTTGTTGATCACGGTGGCCCTCGCGCGCGGCGACGTCGCCGCCGCGCGCGACGCCGCGGCCGCCCTTCGTGGGGTCGGCCTGCGGCTCGACCGGCGGGTCCTCGACGAGGCCCGCGCCGCGCGTGATTCCGTCGTCGCCGCGTTGATCGATGCCCGGGACGAGGCCGCCCGGGAAGGCGGGCCCACGCTCGACGCCGCCGAGGAGGCGCTGCGCGCCGCGCTCGACCTGGGGGCGCCGCCCCGCGCGCCGAAGCCCGGCCGGTGTGGGGGGCCGTCCGTCCTGGAGGTGGTGCAGTACAATCGGTTCGTGCGCACGGAGCAGGCGATCGTGCGGCGGCCCTCCTACGTGGTCTTCGCCGTCGATCCCGAGTCGTGTGCCGCGATCGCGGTCGACCTCGGCAAGGTGGCGCCCATCGACGAGGCCATCCTCCGGGTGACCACGCTGATCGCCGGGCACGCCCTCGCTACCCGCGCAGAACGGCAGATCGAGGAGCTGTCCGAGCTCGTGTGGTGGCCGATCGCGGACGCCGTGGCGCTGCGCCCGGACCTCGTGATCATCCCAGACGGCGCGTTCGCGACGGCGCCGTGGGCGGCCCTGCTCGGCCGCGACGGCGCCCGGGTCGTCGAGCAGCACACCGTCTCGTTGGCGACCGGCGCGGGGCCTGCCCCCCGCGGCCGGACCCGCGGCGCGCTCGTGGTCGGTGACGTGGCGTTCGGGGCCCCCGCGGTGGCGTCGTGGGGCCCACTCCCGGGCTCGGGGCTGGAGGCCACCGCGGTCGCCGCGCTGCTCGCGCGTCGCGTGGGGGCGCGCCACGTGGTGACCCTGACCGGCGCAGCGGCGACCCCCGAGGCCGTCGCGGCGGCGACCGCCGACGTGAGGGTGCTCCACGTGTCGACGCACGGCTCCTGGCTCCCCGCCGCTGACGGCGCGACCGCGCTCGATCGTGCGGCGCTGGTGCTCGCCGGGGCGAACGAGCACGAGCGCGGCGTGTGGACGGGCCGGCAGGTCGTCGCGTCGGGTGCGTCGGCGCGGACCGTGGTGCTCAGCGCCTGTGAGTCCGGCGCCGCGAGCGCGATCCCGGGCGACGGTGTGTACGGCCTGGTGCGCGCGTTCCAGCTCGGCGGCGCCCGCGAGGTCGTCGCGACCAATTGGCCCGTTCAGGACGCCGAGGCGGTGCGGTTCACCGAGGACCTCCACCGCGCGTTGGCGCGCACCGACGCCGCGCGCGCGCTTCATGACGCGCAGCTCGCCGCGATTCGGCGCGGGTGGTCTCCTACGGCGTGGGCGGCGTGGGCGGTCTGGTCGGAGTGACCCCCGCGGGGTCGGCTTGGTGGCGAGCGGCGCGTACCAGCGGCGCCATGAGCGCCCCTTGACCTTCGTGCGCCGTCGCGCGCAGGAGGTCCTGATGTCCCGTCTGTTCGTCACCACGGTCGCGCTCTGCGTGAGCGCCGCCGCGTTCGCCGCCTCGAACCTCTACCATGCCAACGGCCAGCTCGCCTGGAACGGCACGTCGACCGGCAACGTGTACCACGCGACCGGGCAGCTCGCGTGGAACCACACCAGCATCGGCAACGTCTACCACG
>CAIUDO010000480.1 GCA_903897935.1 uncultured Pseudomonadota bacterium | reverse complement strand
TCGAACAGCAATTAGCTAGGTTTCCGTTGCGCCCCGTTCCCACCGCCAACTGCCGCGCCGTGGCTCAATGGGGTGCTGCATTTCTTCATCGATTCTTCGCGATTCACCCGTTTCAAGACGGAAACGGCCGAGTAGCGCGCTTGTTGATGATGTGGGCAATCCAGGAAACGGGAACGTTCGAAGTATCTTCGTTCGACCAAATTGAATCGCGATCGCCTAGTGCTAGTCCAGGCCAGCCGACCGGTCGCTGTGGCCGGCGCAAGAGACAGTTGCGTTACGTCGAGGCGCTTGAGTTCGCGCATCGTCACGCAAATTGGGAATCTGCTCCTGCTAGCGACCTTCGCGAAATGGCACCGTCGAACTACTTGTGCTACCTTACCGAGTGGCTAGCGCCATTGATCCAGGAACTTCCTGACGCAATCGAAGAACCCCCTGTGCCAACAGCGCTGCACAGTAGTCAATAGTCTGATAGCGGTGCATGCCTCAACAACCTTGACACGCGGGGCGTGGCGCCGCGGGAACCGATCTGCACGGCCCGTACGGTCGGTACCGGGCAGATTCCCGGGCGCCCGAGGTCTCGCCCGATGTCCGCTCCCGCCGAAGCCCTGCTCGATCGCGTCGCCCCCGCCATCCGCGCGAATCTCCCGCCCGGCGTCACGCCGGCCTACTTCGACGGCTTCCTCCGCCGCAACCGCCCGCAGCTCGTCGCGATCCTCGACCAGCGCCTCCGGGCCAACCGCGCTCCGCCGGCGACCTCTACGTCGAAGCGACGCAACAACCATCGGATCTCTGGTCCGCCATCCAAAGGACCGCCGCCAACCTCGCCGCCATGCGCCTCGCCGCCAACAAGCGGCCCGACGAGATGACCCCCGCCGACCGCCAAGCGCTTGCCGCCTACTCCGGGTGTGGCGGCCTCTCGATCACGAAAGTCGCAAGGTGGTTCCCGACCGGCCTCCCGGTCCCAGGGGAGCGCGGCCTCATCCACGAGTACTACACCCCGACGAAGGTCGCCCGGCCGCGTCCTCACCCTCGAACCCTCCGCCGGCATCTGCTGGTCCGGTTCTTCCGCGCTCGCGGCGGCGCGCTCACCGAGGTCGACGCCGCCGACCGCTCCATCCTCGACGGTCGCTACTTCCTCGACCACCCCGAGCACGTGCTCGGCACGGAGGTCGGCAAGGACGCCGGCGACGACGACCAGACCCGCAAGCCGCGCTGGGGCTACCAGGTCGTCGGCACGTTCGAGCGCCTGCCCGACCTGCACGAGCGCCCGATCTGCGACGCCTGCACGATCGACCGGAACGTGCTCGTCTTTCCGGGCGCGTCGACGCGCAGCCGACCCGCACCCGCGGCCCCCGAGGGCCTGTCCGCCGCGCTGTCCACCGCCCACGCGCTCGGCCAACGCGTCGACCGCTACCTCGCCGCCCTGTCCGCCCAGACGACCGACGAGCACGTCCAGCTCTGGCCCGAGCTCGTCGAGGCCCTCAACGCGTGGACCAAGGCCCACGGCAACCCATGGGCCGCTACCGACCTGCGCACGGCCGCCGCCGGCCAGCGCCCCTTCGAGCGGTTCCTCCAGGCGTTCACCAAGTCCGGTGCCCTCATCGCCGGCCTCGCCACCCGCCCCACCTGGACCCCGCGCTACGCCGGCCGCCCCGACGACCTCGTCGCGCTCGCCGAGTGGGCCTACCGGACGCAGCGCCACCTCACCCTCGACACCCTCGCCGCCGCCCTCCCGAACGGCGGCCGCGCCGACGTGATCGCCGGCCTGCCCGGCCTGCTCGACGCCGGCTGGTGCCTCGACGGCGACGCCTGGGACGAGCTGGTCCCCGAGCGCGACTACCTCACCGGCCACCTGTGGCCGAAGCACCAGCGCGCGGTCTTGCTCTCCGAGAAGCACGAACCCAAGCGCGTCTTGAAGAACGATGCGGTCTGGGGCGTGGTCCCTGTCGAGCGCATCACCACGCAGGCCCGCCGGTTGATCGAGACCATCGCCCCCGCGGTGCTCGACGACATCACCGGCGTGTCTCCGCGACAAGGCTGCCCGACCCGATTCCGCCAGCCTTGAGCTTGCGGAGAGGTTCAGTACACTTTAACATTTCTGCGTGCACGACCCCGACTGGACGACCCTCTTCGCCCTCGCCGCCGCCCAGGATGGTCACTTCACCACCGCCCAGGCGGCCGACGCTGGCTACTCCCGGCCGCTGCTCGATCACCACGTGAAGAGCGGCCGCTTTCTGCGCATTCGGCGCGGGATCTACCGGCTCAGGGACTTCCCCTCCGCCGAGCACGAGGACCTCGTGGTCGTGTGGCTCTGGAGCGATCAGCAGGGCGTGGTCTCCCACGAGACCGCGCTCCTCCTCCATGGCCTCTCCGACGTTCTTCCCGATCGCGTGGATCTCACCGTGCCGGCGTCATGGCGCGGCCGTCGCCTGCATGTGCCCGCGATCCTGCGCCTGCACCACGCCGACGTTGCGGACGCCGACCGCGCCTGGAGTGGTCCCGTCCCCGTCACCACGCCCCTGAGGACGGTGGCGGACTGCGTCGCGGACCACGTCCAGCCCGACCTCGTCGACCAGGCCGTCCGTGATGGCCTGCGTCGCGGCCTGTTCACCGAGCGGGAGCTGCGACAAGCCGGGATCGCCGGATGACGCGCACCTACACCACGCCACTGGCCTTCAAGGCAGCGCTGGAGGCCCGCATCGCCGAGCGGTCACGTGCGGCGGGACGAACGATGGAGCGCTTCCTCGTGCGGGTGTTCGACAGGCTCGACGGGGTCGTCCTGAAGGGCGGGCTGGTGATGGAGCTTCGCCTCGAACGAGCTCGCACGACGCGCGACGTCGACCTGCGGGTGACCGGCGACGAAGCCGGCCTCCTCGATCGGCTTCGCGACGCCGCGCGGCTCTCGCTGGGTGACCACCTCGCCTTCGAGGTCGAGCGGGACGCGGACCACCCGACCATTGATGCCGACGGTCTGCGCCACGAGGGCCAGCGGTTCCGCGTGACGGCGACCCTCGCGGGCCGCCGCTACGGGGATGTGTTCGGCGTCGACATCGCCATCGGCGAGCCCATCGTCGGATCACCGCAGCCGATCGAAGGGGACGACCTTCTCACGTTCGTCGGCCTCCCGGTGCCCATGTTCTGGGCCTACCCGGTGACGACGCACGTTGCCGAGAAGCTGCACGCCTACACCCTGCCTCGGCCACGGCCCAACTCGAGGGTGAAGGACCTGCCCGACATCGCCCTTCTGGCCACCGTGGCGGACCTCGACAGCGTCTCGCTCCGGAGCGCCATCGGCGAGACGTTCGCACACAGGGCGACGCACGCGGTCCCGTCCTCGCTGCCCGATCCGGCGCGCTCCTGGGAGCCCGTGTACGCGAGGATGGCCGCCAGCGACGATCTTCCGTGGCGTACGCTCGACGGCCTCGTGCTCGCCGTCCGCGCCTTCCTCGATCCTGTGCTCGCTGGCACCGAAGGTCGCTGGGATCCGCAGGCGTGGAGGTGGCGAGGTGGACTGGCTGGACCCGATCCCAAAAACGACGGTTGAAGCTGGGCCGTAGCGTCCACACAACGCCGCTCCCGCATCGGTCGAACCCGAGAAACGAGGAACGCCCAATGGAGTTCGCGGCTCCACCGGGCGTTCGATGAATGGTCGGGGTCATCGGATGCGTATCGAACTTTCTGGCTGCGGCCTGAAGGATGGAGCGGAGAGCGGATGGTAGCGTTGAAAGCGCTTCTTCGCGCGTCGGACGCGCCGAGCGGACCCGCGGCGGGCTTGACGGGCTCCGACGCGCAAGACAGGTGATCGGAATCAAACGCTGGTGCCGCCATAACTGCCGGTTCAGATGGCATTATCCGTCATCGCCACGTAAGGGCGGCATCCGGTGACCCGAGCGGATGAAACTGGAACAACGTAGTACGAACCTATTGTTTGACCACACGGCGGGATCGGCGCGGGCTAAGGTTGCTTCGGGCGCGATGCGCGCTCGCCACCAGAACCTCCCGTCGGGTCGTCGCAGGTCGACGGGTTGGGCCCGCGCCGACGCCGTTGCGTCGGGCCTCCTCGCCGAGAATGGGCTCGGCGGGGAGGTAGGGCGGCGCCACGCCCGGCGTTGTGCCACGAACCGCTCCTGTGGTACGTTCGCCGGCACATCGTGGACATCATGGGCGGTGGTAAAGGCGGCGGCGGCGGCGGCGGCGGCGGACCCAAGAGCGGCGGAGGAGGCGCCGGCGGGGCGAGGCCAGGCGCTGGCGGTACGCCAGGCGGCGTAACGGGCGCAGGCGGTCGGCCAGCGACAACAGGGAACAAATCGGGTGGCGGGCGCGGGAACAACCCACCCGGCGGTGGTCGTTAGGTCAGGCGGCCTCGACACCGGCCTCGCCCAGCGACCCCAGCGGCAACACCGCCCGCATCCCGGGCCGGAGCCGCAACCACACCTCGGCGACGCGCGCGCTGCCGTCGCTCGACACCGCCGCCTCCGGCCCGCGCACCAGCGCCTCGCCGAGCCGCGTGCGCATCCACGCCGCCGCGGCCCACGGGACGGTGACCACCAACAAACCGCCGTCGTTCCGGAATCCAGCTTCTCCCCATGTCCCGAGCGGGAGCACGGCGCCCTCGCCGTCAGGGAGCGCCAACGGGTAGACCTCGACCGCGCGTCCCCCTTGCCCCGGCCGCAGGCTCATTCGTCCGGCCATGAGCGGCTCCAGGAAGTGGAGCACAGGCTTGCCGAGCATCTGCTCGAGCGGATCGAAGCTGAACACGCCGACCCCGACCCGAGTGACGGGCAGCGTCAGGTCGACCCGGATCGATGGGGCGCGGCTCATTCGGCCTCCCCGTCGTCTTCGTCGTCGCCATCGTCGTTGCCCTCGGTGTCGTCCGCGTCGACCTGGCCGACCTCGCGCACCGGCACGTTCGGGGCGACCTGGATCGGATCGTCCGCCCCGTCGACGTCTTCGTCAGCGTCGTCCCCATCGTCGTCGAAGTCGTCATCGTCGTGGGGCGGTGGGTCGGCGTCGCGTTCGGCGAGGCTCTCCTCGATCGCGGTCGTCAGACTCTCGGCCACTTCGTCGAGCAGTTTCAGGCCCTGGGCCAGCAGCCGCTGGGTGGCCGCCTGGGCTTCGAGGTTCAGGTACGACAGGTGCGCGTGGGCGAACGACTGCTCGTCCTCGGACAGCCGGGACCAGTCGCGCATCGACCGAGACAGGTCCCGCGGCGTGGTGGCGTCGAACGCCGCGGCGTAGAAGGTCCGGGCTGCTTCGAGGAACGACGCTGCTTTCTGACTCTTTGCGGTTGGCTTGGCCATGGTTGGTCCTCCGCCGCGTGGACGCGGCGCTTGGGTTCAGGGGGTGGGAGCGGCGCCCTCGCGGAGCGCCTTCGATTGGGCGGCAGCCTGGCGGAGCATCGCCGCCAGCATCTTCAGGTTGGCCGGCTCGTGCATGAGCACGCGCACGTCGGGATCGTTGAGGGTGGCGACCAGCTCGGGGCTCTGACCGATCGCACCGAGCGCGTCCGCGAGCTCGGGCGTGACGCCGCGGGCCGCGAGGAAGGCACGCGCCGCCTCACCGACCTGGGCGATCGCCTGCTGCGCGAGCTGCGTACGCGCCGAGTCGTTGCGGTCCGACGAGCGCCGCTGCTCGGCCAGCTCGGCTTCCGCTGCCCGGTGGGTCAGGATCGCCGCGACGAGCTGGTCAACCTGGTTGCGACTCTCCTGAAGCTGGACGTGCATGCGCCCGAGCATCGCGTTGTTCACACCCTGGATCTGGCCGACCGAGCCGAGGACGATCTGGCCCCACTGCGCGTAGTAGTCGCCGAGCGCCCGCATGCCCCGGGACGAACATGCCACCTCCACCTGCTCGAACGTCGGCGTCGGGATGCGCAGGTCCGGCATCGGGTCGTTGGGCACGGCGACCAGCGCGACCGTCCCGGCGTCCTCGTCGCGGCACGCGAACGACATCGTGTCGAGCGTGCGCACACCCTTGGGCAGGTAGGTCTTGAGCCTGAAGCGTCGCAGCGCGTCGCCGCCCATGTTCCGGATCGCGATCTCGCGCACCCACCGCTCGGCGGCGAGCGCGAAGTCCGCTGGTCCAGGCGTGCGCCCAAACGCGTGGCGGGCATGCGCGAGGTCGTACACATCCGTCGGGGGGTCGGGAGGGTCGTCGTCGGGCTCGTCCGAGGTGGGTTCGTCGTCGTCATCGGCTCCGGCGAGGTCTTGACCGCGTACCAGGTAGGGCAGCGCGTCTTCCTCGGTGAAGTCGAAGCGCCCGAGTGCCTCTTCGGTCGTGCGGTCGGTGCGGTCCCAGATGGCGAGGTAGCCGATGTCCTTGGCCTTGCGGCGAAGGATGCCCCCCAGAGTCTCCAGACCCTCGAAAACAAACCGTTCGTCCTGCACCATCCCCCTTTGGCCGTCGCACCTTTTCCTTCACCTGTTCTTCCCGTTGGGGCAATGGTGTGGGAAGGGATTTCCCGCGAGCGGAACGCGTGCTTTCACTTGTGGGAAGCGTTGGTTTCGTGGCTTCCCCACCCCCCGGGAAGCGCCCCGCCGAGCTTCCGGGTGTGCTTCCCATGACTTGTGACGCGGGGATCCCGCACCGATGGGTATTCGTGGGAATCGGTGGTCCATGACGATGCGCAGAACGCGGCGTAGAACCCATGGAGCACGCGACGCGTGGGGCGCCGCGCATCACCGAGGGAGGCCACCCGATGGCTGGCACCGCAACGACCGCACTCCAGACCGCCATGCGTGGCGGCAAGGTGAGCGAACGACAGGCACAGAACGCGCTCGGGGAGGCGGTCTCGCGTATCGCCAGCCTGACGAAGAAAGCGCAGGTCAGCAAGGAGGCGATGGTCGAGACCGGTACCGTCGTGTTGCACACGGCGGAGACCCAGGGCTCGCTGTTCCTGTCCTCGCTTGCCGAGGGCTACCTTGGAGAGGACAAGCTCAAGGTGGGCCCGATGGACCTCCGGGCGCCGCTCGCGCTCGCGGCACAGGGGTACGGCCTGTTCCAGACTATCAGCGGCAACGGCGGCGCTGGCGCCCACGTGCTGGCGATCGGCAACGGCCTCATGGGGTCGTGGCTGGCGAACATGGCCCGCAACGCCGGCCGGAGCCTCGCCGAGAAGCGGGGCGCGACGGCTACTCCCCCGGCCGCTCCCCCGGCTGGGCCTCCCGCACCGGCCGTGATGGTCCAGGGGTCTGCCGTTGTTCCCGGCCTGCTGCCGCCTCCGGGGATGGCCGGACCGATGCGTGAGGTCCTGCTGACTCCCGAACCGGTCGCGACCGAAGGTCGGCGTCCGTTCCGGCATCCCGAACCCATCGAGGGCGACGACG
>CAIUDO010000479.1 GCA_903897935.1 uncultured Pseudomonadota bacterium | reverse complement strand
GTAACGAAGGCGTCATCTTGATGGCGGCCACCAACCGGCCGGACGTGCTCGATCCCGCCTTGCTGCGGCCGGGGCGGTTCGACCGTCGCGTCGCGGTGCCCGCTCCCGACGTGCGCGGTCGCCGCCGCATCCTCGAGATCCACACGCGCCGCATCCCGGTCGCCCCTGGCGTCGACCTCGAGGTCGTCGCGCGCAACACGCCGGGCTTCTCGGGCGCCGATCTCGAGAACCTGTGCAACGAAGCGGCGCTGTTGGCGGCCCGTCGCAACAAGTCCACGGTCGACAACGACGATCTCGAGACGGCCCGCGAGAAGATCTACCTCGGCCCCGAGCGCCGCTCGCTCGTCATGCCGGAGTACGAGAAGCGAAACACGGCGTACCACGAGGCAGGGCACGCGATCGTCGCGCACCTGCTGCCCGGCCACGAGCCCGTGCACAAGGTCACGATCATCCCGCACGGCATGGCGCTCGGGGTCACGTGGACGATGCCCGACGAGGACCGAATCACCGTCGACCGAGCGCAATTGCTCAAGCGCCTCACCATGATGATGGGCGGGCGCGCCGCGGAGGAGGTCGGCCTGCAGGAGATGACCGGCGGCGCGGTCAACGACATCAAGCGCGCCACCCAGCTCGCGCGGACCATGGTGTGCGACCTCGGGATGTCCGAGGATCTCGGGCCAGTCGCGTGGGGCGAGGCCGACGGCGAGGTGTTCCTCGGCCGCCAGATGACGCGCACGCAGACCTACTCGGAGCACACCGCGCGTCGCATCGACGACGAGGTGCGCGGCATGATGACCCGCGCGTACGACGCCGCCCGCTCGATCCTCGGCGCCAACATCCACATCTTGCACTCGGTCGCCCAGCGCCTGATCGAGCGGGAGACGCTGGAGCGTGAAGAGTTCGCGCGCCTCGTCGACGAGTCGCGGCCCGTCCTACCGGCCGAGCTCGGGTGGTTGACCGGGTGACCGGCCGCGTGACGGTGATGGGGGTCCTCAACGCGACCCCCGACTCGTTCTCGGACGGCGGGCAGCACGCGCCGTCGGCCCAGGCGCTCGCCCACGCGGCCCGCATGCTCGCCGAAGGAGCCGATTGGGTAGACATCGGCGGCGAGTCGACGCGCCCGGGCGCCGAGCCGGTGTCACCGGAGGTCGAGCGCGCGCGCGTCATCCCGGTCATCCAGGCGATCCACGCGCGTTGGCCGTCGGCCATCATCTCGGTCGACACCCGTCACGCCGACACCGCGGAGCAGGCGCTGCTCGCGGGGGCGCGCGTGGTCAACGACGTCTCGGCGCTCGGAGACCCGCGCATGGCGTCGGTGGTCGCCGCGTACGGCGCCCGCGTCGTGCTCATGCACATGCGCGGTGAGCCGTCCTCGATGCAAGACGACACCCGCTACGACGACCTCGTAGGGGAGGTGCGATCGTTCCTGGCGCGCCGCGCCGAGCGCGCCGAGGCAGCCGGGGTGCTTCCCGAGCGCATCCTGCTGGACCCCGGCGTCGGGTTCGGCAAGGCCACCACGGACAACCCGCGGCTCATCGCGGAGGGGGTGCCGGCGCTCAAGGGCCTCGGATACCCGGTGGTCATCGGCGCGTCGCGTAAGCGCTTCATCGGGCTGCTGAGCGGCGTCGACCGACCGGCCGACCGGGTCGCCGGCTCGATCGGGGCGGCGCTCGCGGCGGTGTCGGTCGGGGCAGACGTGGTCCGGGTGCACGACGTCGCCGCGACGGTGCACGCGCTGGCGGTGTTCTTGGCGATCACGGCGCCGGGCCCCTGATCGAGCGCGCCGGGAGCGCTCGGGTGTGGGCGGACCCGGCGCGGCGCGCTACCCAGGCGGCGCGATGACTGATCTCTGGCGATGGCTTGCCGACAATCCGCTGATGACCTCCACGTGGGTCGATTGGCTCGACATCGGCATCCTCACGTGGCTCGTCTATCGGGCGCTGTTGGTGATCCGCGGCACCCGCGCCCAGCGCAGCCTCGTCGGGTTGGCGTTGCTCGGCGTGATCTACACGGCGTCGGGTGAGTTCGGGATGACCACCCTGCACTGGGTGCTCGGCAACCTGTTCGTCTACGTGGTGCTCGCCGTGCTGATCCTGTTCCAGGACGACATCCGCTCGGTGCTCGCGTCCGCGGCCGGCGCCGGCTGGTTCGACCGCGAGCGCGGCGGCGCCGACGCCACCGAGGTCGAGCAGATCGTCCAGGCCGCGTTCGCGTTGGCCAGCAAGCGCATCGGGGCGCTGATCGCGGTCGAGCGCGCGGCGTCCCTGGCGCCGTTCACCGAGGGCGCGACCGTGCTCGATGGGCGCGTGTCGTTCGAGATCCTGGTGTCCATCTTCCACCCGTCCAGCCCGTTGCACGACGGCGCCGTGGTGATCCGCGGCGGCCGCATCGCGTCGGCGGGCGTGTTCTTGCCGCTGTCGCTCACGCGCAACCTCGCGCGCAACTACGGAACCCGGCACCGGGCGGCGCTCGGCCTCGCCGACGCGACCGACGCGGTCGTGGTGGTGGTCTCCGAGGAGCGCGGCACCGTCGCGATCGCGATGGGGGGCGAGCTCATCCCGGTGGTCGACGCCAACGACCTCCGCCAACGGTTGCAGGAGCTGCTCGGCGCTCCCGCGAAGGGCCAACGTGATCGCTGACGCGTTCAAACACCCGTACCTCAAGCTCGTCGCGCTGCTCGTCGCGGTGCTGGCGTGGGGGTGGGTCCAGGGTCGACAGGTCATCGAGGATCGGGTGCGGTGCTCGGTGATCTGGCAGCTCCCGAGCGGGTTGTCGGCCGCGGAGCCGCTCCCGTCGTCCGTGAGCGTGCTGGTCTCCGGCTCGCGCTCGGCCCTCCGCCGCGCGGCCGAGGCCGACCTACGGGTCGTCGCCGATCTTCGGGAGGGGTCGCGCGGGGAGCAGTCGTTCGAGTTCTCGAACCTCGCCATCGAGGGCGTGCCCGGCGGGGTGACCGTGCTCGGCATGGTCCCGACCTCCGTGCGCGTGGTGCTCGATGAGGTGGACCGCCGCAAAGTGAAGCTCTCGGCGGTCACGGTGGGCGACCCGCCGCCAGGGTTCGTGGTGCGGTCGATCGAGGTCGAGCCGTCGGTCATCCAGGTCATCGGCCCGCGGTCGGTCGTCGCCGGGAAGACGTCGGTGTCGACGAAGCCGGTCGACGTGTCCGGGATCGTCGGCGCGGTCGACGTCATCACCGAGCTCGACCTCGGGTGGGGCGTGACCTACGAAGGTCCGCCGGTCACGGTGCGCGTCGAGGTCCAGTCGGTGCAGGATCGCCTGACGCTGACCGAGGTGCCCATCGCGGTGCTGGACCCACGCGGCGGGTGGACGGTCGACGTGCCGTCGGTCGAGGTCGAGCTCGAGGGGCCCGCGGCGGCGCTTGCTGCGTTGTCCCACGAGCGCGTATCGGTGCTGGTCTACTTGCCAGCGCAGCCAGCGGACCGGATGCAGGTCGGGCTCGCGCGGAGCGGCGCTCGTATGGAGGTGGTGAACCTGCCCCCAGACGCCAGGGTCGTCGGCGTTCGCCCGTCGGTGGTGCGGGTGACGCGCGGCGCGGGAGGTACACTCCATCCGGCGGAGCCACCTGGGGGGTAGCGTGATCAAATTTGGAACCGACGGGATCCGAGGCGTCGCGAACCGCGCGCCGATCACCCCGGAGACAGGCGTCTTGGTGGGGAGGGTCGCGGCCCGTTACGCGGCGGAGCACACCGGGGGCCGCCGGGTGTTGGTGGTGCGCGACAGCCGGCCGTCTGGGCCGATGCTCGAGGCCGCGGTCGCCGCCGGCGTGCTGTCGGGCGGCGGAGAGTGCAGGATCGCGGGTGTGTTACCCACGTCTGCCGCCGGGACCGCGGTCGCGGGGGGCCTCGCCGACGTCGCGGTGATGATCACGGCGTCACACAACCCATGGACCGACAACGGGTTCAAGATCCTGATCGCCGGCGGGCGTAAGCCGTCGGACCACGAGACGGCGCTGCTCGAGTCCATGCTGGTGGACCCGGGGAGCGGCGCGGAGTGCGGCGCCACGCGCGCGATGCGCAACCAGGTCGCCGCGATGTGGAGGTCCGCGCTCTCGGTCGCGGTCGGGGACCTGTCGTCGCTCGCCGGCAAGCGGATCGTCATCGACCTCGCGCACGGCGCGGCGACCGCGGCCGCGGAGTGGCTGCCGCAGCTCGTGCCGGGCGTCGAGCTGATCGCCACCGGGAACGGGCGGATCAACGAGAACGTCGGCTCCGAACACCCGCTGCACCTCGCGGGCACCGTCGGGCGGCGCAACGCGTGGGCGGGGTTCGCGGTCGACGGGGACGGTGACCGCTGCAAGCTCGTCACCGAGCGAGGCGACGTCGTCGACGGGGACGCGCTGGCGTGGTTGTTGGCGTCCCGGCTCGGGGCGTCCCGGCTCGCGGTGACGGTTCTGTCCAGCGGCGCGCTCGAGCTGTCGTTGCCCAACGTCGAGGTGATGCGCACGGCCGTCGGGGACCGGCACCTGAGCGTCGCGATCTCGGAGCGCGGCGCCGACCTCGGGTGCGAAGAGTCGGGCCACGTCGTGTTCCGCGACGGGCTGGTGCTCGGTGATGGGCTGGTCACCGGCCTGCGCGCGCTCGCCGCCGCGGCGTCCACCGGGTCGTCGCTGAGCGAGGCGCTCGCCGGGTACACGCCGATCCCGCGCCGGTTGACGAAGGTGACGGTGAGCCGGACGCCGCCGCTGGAGGAGCTCGGACCGCTGCAGGAGCTGCGGGCGTCGCTGCTGCCGTCGCTTGGCCGTGGGGGTCGGATCTTCCTTCGGTACTCCGGCACCGAGCCCGTCCTCCGGCTGCTGGTCGAGGGTGACTCGGACGTACGGGTGCGTGACGCGTCGTCCCGGCTGCAGCGCGTCGTCGAAGCGTTGCTCGCTTGATGCTGCCGGTCTGTACGGCCGCCCAGCTCCGCGCGATGGACCAGGCGATCACGGACCAGCTCGGGCTGCCGAGCGTGGTCCTGATGGAGACGGCGTCGGCGGCGGTGGCGCGGGAGGTGCGCGACGGGTTCCCGGGCCCGGCGTCGCGGGGCGTCGTCGTGGTGGCGGGGCCGGGCAACAACGGCGGCGACGGGTGGGGATGCGCGCGCTGGCTGCGGTCCTGGGGGGTGCCCGTCGCGGTGTGGGCGCCGCTCGGGGGACCGACCCGTGGCGACGCGCGGATCATGGCGGAGGCGGCCACGCGCTGCGGCGTGCGGACCGTCGACGATGTGTCCGACGCGGGGCTGATCGTCGACGCGTTGTTCGGAACCGGCATCGACCGGCCGCTGATCGGCGCGGGGCGCGCGGCGGTGGTGGCGATGCGCGACGCCGGCTGCCCGGTCGTCGCGGTCGACCTGCCGAGCGGCGTCGCGAGCGACACCGGCGCGGTGACGAGCGGCCACGACGCCCGCGGCC
>CAIUDO010000478.1 GCA_903897935.1 uncultured Pseudomonadota bacterium | reverse complement strand
GCCCACCGACACCGACACCGACACCGACACCACCCCGCCCGAGCCGACGTGCGCGGTCACCTCCGTCGCCGCGACCGCCAGCGAGGAGCTCGTCACCGAGGTCGTCGTCGTGTTCGAGACCGACGCCGCCGTGCCCGTCGACGTCTGGTGCACCACCGCCGACGACCCTGACGAAGCCGTGCTCGCCAGCGCCGGCGTCGGCGTCGGCGAGGTCGTCGTGCGCGGCCTGCTCGCCGAGACCGAGTGGACCTGCGCCGCGCACGCCTTGTGCGACGACGGCACCGTCGGCATCGCGGAGACCACCGTCACCACCGGGGAGCTGCCGTCCCTGTTGCCGAACTGGAGCACGTACCAGAACAACCTCATGGACATGTCCGGCGCCTACACCCTGTTCAACGACTCCGAGATCTGCGAGGGCGGCAACGACACCGACCGCCTCGTCATCGTCGACCCCAAGGGGCGCGTGCGCTGGTACCACGTCATCCCCGAGGACCTCGAGGCCGACGTCGACGCCAACTACGTCGGCGACGGCGAGATCTACTACGGGGGCGGCTGGGGCCTGTTCGAAGAGGGCGAAGACAACCGCGGCGCCGCCAGGCGGCTCTCGTTGTCGAACGAGGTCCTCTACGAGCGCGAAGAGCCGGCGTTCGGCCTCGGCTTCAACCACCACAGCGAGCTGCTGTCCGACGGCACCTACCTGTCGTTGACCACCTCGAAGCACGACGACGGCACCGGCGACGACATGTACGGCGTCGCGATCGAGGTGTTCGACCCGGCCACCGAGTCCGTCGTCTGGTCGTGGGACAGCGCGATCGCCGTCGCGACCGGCATCCTCGAGCCGACCTGGTCGTCCCTCGACGGCCGCCTGAACGCCAACAGCGTCACCGCGATCGAAGACGAGGACGGCCCGGCGTTCTACGTCAGCGAGTACTACGGCTCGCACATCTTCCGCGTCGACCGCGCCACCGGCGACGTCTCGTGGGTGCTCGGGCCAGGCGGCGACTTCGACCTCTACGACGCCGACGGCACGCCGCTCTCCGACGAGGACTGGTTCTACAACCAGCACGAGCCCGAGTGGGACGGCACCCGCGTCCTGATGCACGACAACGGCACCGACCGCCCGATCGACATCGAAGACCGGTTCAGCCGGGCGTTGGAGCTCGAGATCGACGTCCCGGCGCGGACCGCCACCATCCTGTGGAGCTGGACGGAAGACGACTGGTTCGAGCCCATCCTCGGGGACGCCGATCGCCTTCCCAACGGCAACGTGCTCGTGACCCAGGGCCACTGCTCGTGCTGCTGGTGGCGTGGGTTCGGCAACCCCGCCGGGCACGAGTCCGCGCTCGTCGAGGTCGAGCCCGTCTCCGGCGACGTCGCGTGGCGCATGGACTGGCCCGACACCGACGCGGGCGGCTTCCGGGCCGAGCGCTACGACGGGTGCGAGATCTTCTCGAACGCGGCGTATTGCCCGTCGATCGCGGCGATGCGGTAGGTCGGTACCGCCCGAGGGCGGCATTGTTGGCGAACCGATGTCCGACCCGTCGGGGCTGGGGGCTTACCCAACTGAGCTTCCGATGGAGGACGCGTGACCCTGATGCTCCTATGGGCCTTGGCCTGCGACAAGTCGACCGAGAGCGGCCCACCGTCGACCGAGACGGGAGGTGGAACGTGCGATACGACCCACGAGGAGTGCGCAGCGGGCGTCGCTGACTGCGAAGGCGAGGGCGGGCAGATGCTGCCGGGCTCGAACTGCCTCGCCTGCCACTCCGAGGGGGCGATGCCCGAGGAAGACGAGCCCGAGCTGTGGTGGACCGCGGGCGGCACCGTGTTCGCCGACCTCGATGGGAGCGCGGCCGCCGACGGGGTCACCGTCCGCATCACCGACGCGGAAGGAGCCGTCGTGGAGCTGACCAGCAACGACGTCGGCAACTTCTGGACCCGCGAGGCCCTGGTGTTCCCGATCTCGGCCGAGGTCGAGAAGGACGGCGCTGTGCTCGCGATGGTTGCGACGCAAATGACCGGCGCGTGCGGCTCCTGCCACGCGTGCGACGGGAGCGCGGGCGGGAAGCTGTTCGCGCCCTGATTTCAGCGCCTGCCGACCACCAGCGTGATCGCGACGGCCGCGAACATCAGGTTGCCCATCCCGATCGCGGGCAACAGCAGCGCGGGCCACGTCGCCGCGACGCAGAACGCGACCGCATAGGCCGCCGACGCCGCCAACAACGCGCGCTCCAGCGTCACCCCGACCATCGCGCTGACCGCGGACCACAGCGGCAACCGCAGCGTATGGACGACGGCGGGTGGCAACCCCAGCAGCGCCCCGCCGCTGTCCAACAAGAGCTGACTGCAGAACAACACCACGAGCGTGCCCGCGATCGAGCGGTTGAAGGCGGTGTTCCAGTGGCTGTGCCGCACCGCGGCGAGCGCGCCCGCTGACACCGCCGTCAGCACGATCGACGACCCGAAGTTGTAGAGGTGCCCGAGCTGCTCCGGCGTGACGAGCGGCCACGCCGTGAACGGGAACACGACCCAGCTCACCGCGAAGCTCAACAACAGGGCCGCCCGCGCCCCCCGACCGATCGCGGTGTCCCCGTCACGACGCGCCTCCGCCGCGCGACGTGCCTCCCGCGCGTGCCGATCCGCCAGCGCCTCCCGCCGTCGCGTCAACGCCTCCGGTGGGTCGGCCAACGACGCCAGGTACACGTCGGCGGCGGCGAGATCGCCTCGGTCGAGCGCCCACCCGGCCATCGCGACGCCCGCGCGCGACAGCCCGTCGCGGGCGTCGGCCAGTGGGTGCGACCCCAACGCCTGCCGAAACCCGAACGAGACCTCGCCGTACAACCGGTGGATGTCGGCCGGAGACGCGTCCGATCGGCCGACCAGCGCCTCGAGCTGCGCGAGCAGGGGCGCGGCGTTCGCGGCGAGGCTCGCCGCGTGACGCGCTTGTTGGTGCCGCTCGAGGGCCTCGCGAAACCCTCGGACCGACGGGCGCGCCGCGCGGTCACGAGCCATCGCCCACCGCGCGAGCGCGACGAGGTCCGGGTCTCCCGGCGGCGGCGGCGGCGCGCAGGCGCGGATGTCCTCGAAGATCTCGGGCAGTCCTCGCTCGTAGGGCGGTCGGCCGGCGAGCACGTGGTAGAGCGTCGCGCCGAGCAAGAACACGTCGGTCCACGGCCCGACGTCGCCGTCCCCGAGCAGCTCCGGCGCCATGTACGCCGGGGTGCCGGCCGGCTGTCGTGACGCGTTGGCGGCGGGGATCCAGCCGTCGCCGTCGCCGGTGCGCACCGCGATGCCCCAGTCGACCAGGTACACCTGCCCGAACGCCCCGAGCATGACGTTCTCGGGCTTCACGTCGCGGTGGACGACGCCGCGGTCGTGCGCGAACTCGAGCACCCGACACACACGCACCAGCACGTCGAGGTGGAACGCGGCCGCGTCCGGCGTCGGCCCCGCGACCGCGATCAGCGCGTTGTTGTCGGACAGACAGCGGAGCCAGCTCGTGCCGTCGACCCGAGCCATGACCATCGACGGGGCGCCGTCGGGGTCGACGACGAGGTCATGCACGGGGATGATGCCGGGGTGCGGCAACGAGGCGACCACGCGCGCCTCCTGGACGAGCACCCTTCCGAGGCGTCGAAGCTCGGGTTTGAGCGTCTTGACCGCGACCTCGCGCCCCAGCCGCGGCTGCAGCGCGCTGCGGACGATCGCCGTGCCGCCCCGCCCGATCTCGGCGCCGAGCACCAGGTCCGTCGCGAGCTCCGGGCGCGTCGGCCCATCGGCCGGGGGTGGGCGGATCGACGCCCGCGGGTCACGCGCGCTCAGGGACCCATTCCGAGCGCGGTGCGCAGGTCGATCCCCGGCAACGCGGCGTGGTTGGCCTCCACCATCGCCCGCACCGCGCGCGTGAGCGCCTCTCCCATCTTGGCGGACGCCACGCCCTGCACGATGCCCGGGTTCAGGTCGGTGACCAACGGCCCCGGGTTGCCACCCTCACGCGCGATCCCGAGCTGGAGCAGCAGCGCGAGCGCGCGCAGGCCGCTCTCGGTCTGCTCGGCGTCGCGTAACGAGCCGAGGGCCTCGTAGCGGTTCACCCGCACCGCGCCGCCGTGGTTGACGACGAGGTCCTGCAGGCGCGCGATCGGCTCGCCCTCCGACGTCAGCGTGATCGCGTCCGGGCTCGTGATCGACAGGTACTGCAGCACGGGCGGGCGCCCGGACGTGACGTCGGCGAGCGTGCCCTGCAGCCCGGCGCGCAGGTCGATCGCGCCACCCGACGGGATCTCGATGCCGCCCGCCGAGCTGCCCTCGCTGACCCCGCCCAGCACGGTGATCCCGGCCGACAAGGCGATCTGGTCGATCTGGCCGGGCTGGACGGGCGCGGCGCCCCCCGACGCGCTGGAGGCGAGGTTGCGCTGCAGCCCCGCCAGCGTGCCGGCGAGGTCGGCGTCGGTGAACGGGTCGTAGCCGGGCTGGCCGACCGGCGTCCCCGCGACCATCGCGACCGCCATGTCCCGCAACGTGTCGGCGACCGTGCCCGCCATCGGGATCGCGAACTGGGTGTTCGCGGCGTCGATGTTCGTGACGGCGCCCGTGCGGAAGTCGTAGGTCAAACCCCGAACCTCGACGTTCGAGAGCGGCCATTGCGCGTCGACGAGCAGGGGCGGCCACATGCTGATGCGCAGGCCGTCGTGGCTGAGCTCGACCCACACCGTCGTGGCGCTGGTCGTGCGCATCTCCGCGGCCCAGTCGCCGCCCAGGGTGGTCTGGCCGGGCAGCCGGAACTGCGCGCCGACGTCGCGCAGGGCGAGCGCGTCGGGCAGCTGATCGTTGATCGAGCCCTCCAGCAGCGCGCCAGGAGCGGCCTGATCGGGGGTTGCCTGCGCGGCCGCTTCGGCCTCGACGGCGGGGGCTGGGGGCGTCTGCGCGGGAGCGGCGCTGACGGGACGGCGACCTACGGACGGCACGGTGCACCTCGTGTTCGTGACGCTACCACGTCAACAGCCTGTCACTGGTCGCCATGATCTCCCCGCGGCGCGCTGCGTCGCGAGAACGCGACGTTACGGGCGGCCACCCGTGGAGGTCCGATGCGCTGGTCGCCCCTGTTCCTGACGCTCGCCGCGTGCGCGGTCAAGCCCGCCGCGCCCGAGGCGCCCGCGCCCGACAGCGCGATCATCCCGCTGAACCCTGCGGTTCGCACCGGCGTCCTGCCGAATGGCCTCACCTGGTACGTGTTGCCGAACGCGTGGCCCGAAGATCGCGCCGAGCTGCGGCTCGTCGTCGGCGTCGGATCCGTCGTCGAGGACGAGGACCAGCTCGGCCTCGCCCACTTCCTCGAGCACATGGCGTTCAACGGCACCGAGCGTTTCCCCGGGAACGACCTCGTCACCTGGCTCGAGGGGCTCGGCATCAAGTTCGGCGCGCACCTCAACGCGTCGACCGGCTTCGACACCACCACGTACATGCTGCGCGTGCCGACGGACAAGCCGGAGGACTTCGACCGCGCGCTGCAGGTGCTCGACGACTGGGCGTCCGCGGTCACGCTCGCTCCGGAAGAGATCGACAAGGAGCGTGGGGTCGTCCTCGAAGAGTGGCGTACGCGGCTCGGTCTCGGCAGCAGGCTCACCGAAGCGCAGCTCCCCGTCACCTTCGAGGGCAGCCGATACGCCGACCGTCTGCCGATCGGCACCGAGGAGTCGCTCAAGACCTTCTCGCACGACGCGATCCATCGCTTCTACGACACCTGGTACCGCCCCGACCTGATGTCGGTGGTCGTCGTCGGCGACGTGGATCCGGACCGCGTCGCCGCGCAGATCGAGGCGATGTTCCGCGACAACACCAACCCGGCCGACGCCCCGGCGCGCCCCCGGTTCGACCTGCCCCCGATCGATCCCCCGCGTGGGCTCGTCACCACCGATCCCGAGATGACGCGCAACCAGGTCGGGATCACGATCAAGCGGGACGGAGTCGAAGCGACCACGTTTGCTCAGTGGCGCGAGAAGATCGCCGACGAGCTCGTGTGGGCCGTGCTCAACGAGCGGCTCGGCGCGATCTCCAAGCAGCCCGACGCGCCGTGGTACGGCGCGGGCGGCGGAGGCTCGCAGTTCAACCCGACCGAGCAGATGATCAACCTGGGCGCCGACGTGCGTGAGGGCATGGTCCTGCAGGCCGTCGAGGCGCTCGCGGTCGAGGTCGAGCGCATGAAGCGGTACGGCGTCACCGCGGCCGAGCGGGAGCGCGCCGCCGCCGAGCGGTCGCGCGCGATGGAGGTCGCGCTGTCGCAGAAGGATCGCACCGACAGCGCCGGGCCCGCCAACGAGCTGGTCCGCCGCGCCGTCACCGGGGAGTCCGTGCTTGGCATCGAGGCCGAGACCGCGCTGACCAAGGAGACGTTGGCGTCCCTCACCGACGCCGAGCTGGCCGAGGCGGCGCGCACCTTCGTGGACGGCAGCCGGATCGTCGCCGCGATCCTGCCTGAGAAGGATGGGCTCGTGCCGCCCACCGAGGCCGACCTCGTAGCCGCGTGGGATCGCGGCGCCGCCGGCATGATCACCGCGCCCGACGCCGGTCGGGTGGAGGGGCCGCTCGTGGCGACCACCCCGGTGGCGGGCAAGGTCACCGAGCGCGGGGTGATCGCCGAGCTCGGCGTCACCACGTGGACGCTGTCCAACGGCGCGACGGTGTGGCTGCTGCCGAACGACAACGAGCCCGGCCGCGTGCGGATGGCCGCGGTCAGCCCCGGGGGCTTGTCGTTGGTGCCCGATGACGTGTGGGCGAGCGCGCGCGTCGCCGACACCATCGCGGCCAGCTCCGGCCTCGGCGCGTTCAACCAGATCGACCTCGGGCGGCGGCTCGCGGGGGTGTCGGCGTCGATCAGCCCCTGGATCGGCCGCTTTCACGAGGGTCTCAACGGGTCGGCCGCGGTCGAGGAGCAGGAGACGATGCTGCAGCTCCTGCACCTCGTGTTCACCGAGCCGCGCCTCGACGACGACGCCTGGGTCATCGAGAAGCGGGGTATCCAGGCATCGATCGACAACCGCGACCGCGACCCCGGCACCGCGGCGTCGGACGCGTTCACGAAGTTGATGTGGGGGGGGCACCCCCGCTACCAACCCTGGACCACCGAGGCCCTCGACGCGGTGAGCGTCGCAAAGGCGAAAGAAGCCTACAAGGCCCGGTTCTCCGGCGTCGACGACTTCACGTTCATCTTCGTGGGGTCGATCGACCCGGTCGTGTTCGAGCCGCTCGTCACCACCTGGATCGGTGGCTTGCCGGGTGGGGTCGTCGAGAAGCCCGGCGACGACAAGGCGCGCCGGGCCGAGGGGGTGCACCAGGAGACCGTGCGCGCTGGGCTCGAGGCCAAGTCCAACGTGCGGATGACGATGTACGGCCCGTTCGACGGCGACCCGTTCGTCGACGGGGTCAAGCTGGACGCGCTGGTCGAGGTCCTCCGGGTGCGGCTGCGGGAGGAGCTGCGGGAGCGCTTGGGGGGGGTGTACGGGGTGTCGGTCGGCGCGAACTTGGAGCAGCTGCCATCGCGCGGCTACACGTTGTCGGTGTCGTACACCTGCGACCCCGAACGCGTCGACGAGCTGCGCGCGGCGACCGAGGCCGTCTTCAAGGAGGTGCAGGCCGCGCCGGTCGACGCCACGTACGTCGACACCATCAAGGCCCAGTACCTGCGCAGCTACGAGACGTCGCTGAAGAACAACGGGTGGTGGCTCGGTCAGCTCTCGAGCGCGGTCCGCGACGGGGACGACCCCAAGAACGCCCTCGTGTTCGACGACCTGGTCGCCACGCTCGACAACAAGGTGGTGCAAGAGGCCGCGAAGCGCTGGTTGAACGCCAAGTCGCGGGTCGAGGTGATCCTGTTGCCGGAGGGCACGTGAGCCAGCGCCTGGGGTCGAACCCCGTCCACTTGGGGCTCGGGGCCACCGCCACGGTCGAGCCGCCGTTTACGGGCATGGAGTGGTACGCGGAATACGAGGCGCGGCACGCCGGGGACGGTCCGGAGGGCCGCCTCGTGTCGATGTACACGTTCACCGAGCGGTGGTCGGTGTGGGAGATGCACCCGGTGGGCGCGGAGGTGGTGATCTGCACGGCCGGGCGGATCACGCTGGTCCAGGAGGTCGACGGGTCGGAGGTGCGGACTACGCTCGAAGCGGGCATGTACGCGATCAACCCCCCTGGCGTCTGGCACACGGCGGACGTAGAGGAGTCGGCGACGGCGGTCTTCATCACCGCGGGGACCGGCACGGAGCACCGGGCCCGCTGACCCGCGAACGCGGTGGCGGTGGCGGTGGTGGTGGCTCGGCAAAGCTGGGCGCTCCGGTTCACGTCCGCGTCGCTTCGACGGTCCCGCCATCATGTACCCGACCACGCACCCGTGGCCGGGTCGTCGACCCGAGATGCGAGTCTCGCGGCTCACCGCGTCACCTTTCGCCAACGAGCCAGATCCTCCCTGGTCCGCAAAGCGTCGCAGTTGGGGTCGCCATCATCCTCGGGGGCCATCATGAAGATGGCGCCATCACAGTGGAGAAAGATGTACAGCCTCGGGAAGAGCAACTCCGGGAGATCGCCGCCAAGGTACAGTGCGTCCTCACGGTTCTCCCACGAGAGTGACCAACCTCCAACGCGATGATGGCCGGGCATTGACAGGAGGTGAGCGCGCCCATCAGGTAGGAGGAGCAACTCGGCGCCGGGGAGCGTCGTCTCCAGCACGTACCCCCCAACCAAGTCAGGGGGGATAGAGGCGGGCTCGCGGTGCTTCGCGCACCCGAGCAGCGCATGCAACGCGACGAATACCAACAGCGCGTGCCGGGCGGTCATGTCGGGAGTTCGAGGGGCAGCGCTCCGTCTGCGAGGAGGGCGAGCAGCGCATCACTGGGGGCTCGGTCGTAGCGCGCGGTCCCCCCCCTCCCGCCTGGCACCGGCGACCGCCGCGGCGCTTGAACGAGAACTGCTCGACCCGACCGACCACGCGTTTGCTTGCTTGCACCGTGAGCGTGTACTCGTCGAGCGCCGTGCCGCTGCGTGTTCGGTGATCGCGGCCTTCACCGCGATGGTCATCTCGCGGACCTGCGAAGCGCTGCCTCGAAAGAACAGCGCCTCGATGCCCCCGTGCAGCTCCAGCGCCGGCAAGAGGTCGGTCCGCGCGACGTCGCCGAGGAACGCCATGGCCTGGAGCAGGTTGGACTTGCCGGCCGCGTTCGGTCCAACGAGCACGTTCAACGCGCCGAGCTCAACGGTCACGTCCTGCAGGCTCTTGTAATTGGACACGTGGAAGGTGCGTAGTCCGCGCATGCTCCTCGTATTCACGCGGATGGTGCGTCCTGTCAATCGGGCGCCCCCGGCCTGAGGCTACCCGCCGCCGCCGCGCCGCGCGGCCTCCACCGTCTTCTCGCCGATGAACGGCGTCGCCGCGAAGGCGATCATGTCCGCGAATGGGCGTTGTTCGAGGATGATCGCGACCTGACGCGGCGCGACCCCCGCCGCGAGGAGCTGCTCGTACGACGCGGTGTTGATGAACGCCGTGGCGGCGGCCGCTTGCGCAGCGGTGAACCGGACGCCGTCCGCTACCACGTCTCCGGTCGCTGGGGGCGGTGGGGGTGGTTTGGGTGCCTCTACCTTGGGTGCCTCTACCTTGGGTCCCTCTACCTTGGGCGCCTCTACCTTGGGCCCCTCGACCTTGGGGGCCGGCTTCGGGGGCGCGGTCGCCGGCGGCGCGCTGACGGGCGGCGCTACGGGCTCGGGCTCCAGGTCGACGACCGGCTCGGGCTCGGGGGTGGGCGGGGGGCCTGCCGCTCGGACCGACGACGTCACGTCGGCAGGTTCGGCCGCGGTGCGCCACTGGTAGCCCATGACCACCGCCCCACCCACCAGGCTGACCCCCAGCCCGAAGACGACCAGGGCCAGCGCGACCAACGGCGCCAGCCCGCGCCGCTTCGACGGAGGCTGCTCGACGGCCTCGGCCTCGGTCGGGGGCACGATCGGGGCCCGGAGCGGGTCGGGCGCCGGCGCCGGCGCCATCAGCAACAACGTCGCGGCCTCGGCGTCTTCCTCGACGTCGAGGTTGGACTCGTCCGGCGGCAGCAGCGTGGGGGGCGCCCAGGTCCGCGCGCGACGCAACGCGTCGAGGAGCGCGTCGACGTCCGGATAGCGGTCGTTCCGGTCCTTCTCGAGGCACCGCTGCACGACCGCCTCGAGCGTCGCTGGCACTTGAACCCCAGGGGCGCGGCTGCTCATGGGCGGGACCGACCCGACCAGGTGCGCGTTGACCAGGGTGGCGCTGTCGGGGCCCTCGAACGGCAGCACCCCGGTCAGCGCCCGGTAGAGCATGACCCCGACCGCGTAGATGTCGGTGCGGGCGTCCGGCTCTTCGCCGCGAGCCTGCTCGGGCGCCACGTATTGGGGCGTGCCGAGGAACATGCCCATCTGGGTGAGCTCGGGGTCGGCGTCGCCGTCCGGTGCGGCCGGAGCGGCGGCCTCCGCGCGCCGCGTGTCCTTGACGAGGCCGAAGTCGAGCACCTTGACGGTCTTGTGCCCGTCGTCCTCGGTCACCACCATCACGTTGGCCGGCTTCATGTCGCGGTGCACGAGGCCGGCCCGGTGCGCGGCCCGCAGGCCCCACAGGATCGGCTGGAACAGCTCCAGCGCCGCCTCGGGGTCGAGCGGACCGCGGCGCAGGATCTTGGAGAGATCCTTGCCTTCGAGCAGCTCCATCACGATGAACGCGCGCCCGTCGTCGACGTGCCCGAAGTCGTGGATCGTGACGACGTTCGGGTGCTGCAGCGCGCCCGCGAGCGCGGCTTCCCGCGTGAACCGCTCGGCGACGTTCTCCGCCATCGTGGGGTCCGCTGGGACCGCGTGCGTGATCTTGACGGCGACCCGCCGCCCGAGCGCCTCCTGGACGGCCCGATAGACGCGCCCGGTGCCGCCCTCGGCGATCAACGACTCCACGCGGTACCGCCCCGCGAGCAGGCGGCCGATCATCGGGTCAGGCGTCGATGCTTCTACCTGCGACGGCATGCCTCGTAGTTAGCCTCGGTTCGTGGGCGCGTCGCGTAGCGGTCGTGCGACACCGCGACGATCACCCGCGCGACGGCTCGATCGCCTGGCGCTCCAGCACGAACGTGCGCACCGATCCGTCCGCGCGCCGCACCCTGAGCTGCACGTCGGTGCCTTCGTCGCCGCCGACGCGGTCGATGAACTGCTGGAGCGTCCACTGCTCGGTGCTCTCGCCTTCGACGTCGACCACGACGTCGCCCGACTCGAGGCCCGCGCGGCCCGCCGGAGCGTCCGGCATCACCCCGATCAGCTCGACACCACCGTCTCCCACCCGGATCGTCGCCCCGATGCCGCCGCGCCGGGCGGCCGGCAACGACAGCGTGACGTCCACGTCGTCGCCGGGCCCCACGGTCACCGTGACGGGCGCGCTCGGGGCCTGGAAGTACCCGTCGTCGCGCCGCGCGATCAGCGTACAACGGCCGGGGTTCACGCCCATCCAGAACGCGCCGTCGGCGTCCGTCGACGCGTAGGTGCCGCACCCGCTCACGACGACGCGCCCCTCCGGCAGCCCCTCGGCGTTACGCACGACGCCGCTGATCGAGCTCTCGGGCGCCCGCAGCACGATCGGGGCGTCGCAGATCGGGCCGTCTTCGGTGGTGTGCCACGACATCGGCACGGGCGCGTAGCCCTCGATCGACAAGGTCCCGACGCCTCCGTCCATCCACGGCAACAGGCGGATCCGGTCGCCGAGCACCGCGACCCCGACGGTGCGCTCGCCGAACGTCAGCCCGCCGGTGACCCTCCCCGGAGGGGCGCCCACGACGGGGCACCAGCCGGGCATGTCCTCGGGGATCGGCGCGTCGACGAGCAGATCGTCGACCTCCGGCGCGTCTTCGGCGGTGACGGGCGGCGCGTCGTGGGGGGGTGGCGCGGCGGCGGGGGCCGGGATGGAGCGGCGCGTGAGCTTCGAGCCGGCGACCACCGGCGACGCCGGCTCGGGCGCAGACGGCCACAGCCACCACGCCGCCGCCACGAGCAGCAGCACCCCGCCGAGCACGCCGAGCCGACGACGCATACGGCCTCCGCGCCTCTCGTATCCGGTCGCGTCGCAATCCGGGGCTCGTTGGTTAGGACGGCCCGCGTCGGGCGTGCGGGCGGCGGGCCGTCGCTCGGAGGAGGGCGACGTGGCGGACTGGCGCGGCAAGAAGGTGTTCATCATGGGCGGCAGCGCCGGCATCGGGCGGGCGTCGGCGCTCGACTTCGTGCGGCGCGGCGCGTCCGTCGCGATCGCGGCGCGTGGCCAGGCCCGCATCGACGAGACGGTGGCGGAGCTTCAGGCGGCCGCCGGGCCTGGGCAGCGCATCGCTGGCTTCTCGGTCGACGTCGCGGACGCGGCGACCGTGCGCGCGATGGCGCCCCAGGTGCTGGAGGCGCTCGGTGGCCTCGACCTCTTGATCTGCAACTCGGGGTACGCGCACGCCGGCGCCCTGCACGAGGTCCCGGACGACGACTTCCGCCGCTTGATGGACGTGAACTACCTCGGCCACGTGTGGACCGTGCGCGCGTTCATGGAGCACTTCATGGCGCAGCGGAGCGGGCAGATCTTCTTGGTGTCGTCGATGCTCGGGTTCATGAGCGTGTGGGGGTACGGCGCGTACTCGGCGTCGAAGTACGCGATCATCGGCTTCGCGGAGGCGCTCCGGCAGGAGATGGCCTTGTTCGACGTCGGGGTCCAGGTGTTCTACCCCCCGACCACGAAGACGCCGGGCCTCGAGAAGGAGAACGAAGACAAGCCCGCGTTGTCGTGGGCCATCGAGTCCGAGTCGGGCTGGAACAAGACGTACGAGGCCGAAGAGGTCGCGGACGCGATGCGGGTGGCGATCGAGCGCCGTAAGTTCCACAACGTCGTCGGTCGGGACTCGTGGATCATCTACACGGCCGCCCGCCACCTGCCGGGCATCACCCACTACCTGTCGGACGGTGAGCTCAAGAAGGCGGCGGGCAAGGTGGCCTCCCGCTCCTGACGCCTCACCGCACCGTCAGTCGGCCGACCTTGTCCCACTCGAGCACCCGCTCGCCGACGGCCTTCTCGCGGTACACGCCCGCGGGGGCGGTCTCCACGAGCGCCGCGAGCACCCGCTGCGCCACCGCGGTCGCCCCGCCAGCCCGGTCGCGGACCACGAGGACCACGTTGCGGCTGCGCAGCACCAGCAGCTCCGACGGGTCGCCGCGCGCGTCGTCGGCACCAGCGACCACCACCGCAGGCAGCGGCACCGCGGCCGCCATCTCGACCTCCCGATCGAACGCGACGATGGCCGCCGCTTCGTCGTCGAAGGTGGCCACCCGGACGAACCCGGCCGCCGTCGCCGCTTGCCAGCGGCTCTCCTGCTGATCGAGGGTCAACGCCCGCAGCTCGAGCTTCGGCAGGTCGTCGAGCGGGATGCCCGCCCACGGGCCGGCGTGCGCGACCCCAGCGGACACGGCCAGCAAGACCCACGCGCGCGCGGCGTGCGCGAGCGACGTACGAACGGTGCTCATTGCATAGACCCCTGCGATTCGTAGCGGTAGAGCGGGCTGCCCGACATCACGATGGCGTCGAGGTAGTCCTCACCCGTCATGTGCTGCACCAACACGGCCGTCGACGGCAAGCTGCCCGGATCCCCGTCCCCGTCGATCGCGAGGGTGGCGTCCCAGATGGTGGCCGCGCCGTCGTGGGTGGTCACCGCGTGGTACGAGAACCCGCACCCCCGCGGGCCGAACGGGCAGTTCGTGAACTCGTCCTGACCGATCGCGAGGATCTGGTTCAGGTCGAAGCTCGGGTTGATGATCACGTACCCGAGGTACGCCCCGATCATGTTCGCGTAGTTGCCGAGGATGCCGGCGCAGTCGGTGCAGTTGACGGTGTCGCCATAATCCCGGTCGAGGAACGCCGACATGTAGAAATTGGCGCGCTCCCAGTCTCCGCCGGTGTACGTCGTGTACGCCGACGCGCCGTACCGGGTGTCGTAGGTGAGGCCGAGATCGTTGAAGATCCAGCCGACGAGCGCATCGAGCGCCGCGGTGTGGTCCGGCGACGTGCCGTCGATGCCGCGCAGCGCCGGCTCGACCGCAGCCACCCATGCCTCGTACTGGTCGTCGCCGTTGTCGAACGTGGGCTCGTCGAGCATCGCCAAGAACCGCAGCGGCACCGTCGTCGTCGCGATGTCCCGCGTCGCGCCACCGTCTTCGATCGTGAACACCACCGGCAGGTCGAGGTCGGTCACCCCGAGCGTCTCGGCCATCGCGGCGTCCTTCTGGAGCACGATCGGGTCACCGGGCCGCACCGGCACCCCCGAGACCACCGACCACCCGTCGACCCGCACGCCGACGTCGACGCCGTCCAGCCCCGTGCCGGCGAACACCACCGAGTCCCCAGGGACGAGCGTGAGGATCGGGCGGCTGTCCCACACGTACGCGACAGGCTCGGTCAGGCCCGCGGTGGGCCGCGCGGCCGGCTCCATGACGGCCGGGAGCGGCACCGGCGCGCCGAGATCGTCTTCCATGCGTTCGATCGAGGCGATCGGCGCGTCGACGTCCTGCAGCACGTCGTCGCCGTGCCACCACATCGGGACGCGCGTGCCGGTGACGCCGTCGTCGTCGGCGAACACGGTGACGAGCCCACACCGGACGAGGTGCACCGGCTGTTCGACCTCGGCGGTGACCCCGTCGGCTGTCGCGGTCGCCCGCAGCGTGTACGCGCCCGCCGGCGCCCAGCCGCCGTCGGGGTGGCTGCCGCTCCACGCGGTGCCGAGGCTGTCGCCCTCCGCGGCGTCGGCGCTCGCGACGACCGTGCCCTTCGCGTCGACGATCTCGACGTAGAGCGCGGCGGCGCGATCAGCCTCGACGAGCACGTCGAGCGCGGCGCCGGCGATCGGGTCGAACGCGCCCGGCGCGGTGACCACGAGGTTCGGCGCGACCGGCGGCGGCGGCTCCGTCTCTTCGGTCTCCTCCGGCTCTTCCGTCTCCTCGGGCTCCGGGTTCGTCGGGTTCGTACTAGAGGTAGGCCCGGTGTCTTGCTTGATGTCGATCGTGCCGCTGCCGCAGGCGAAGAGGGCGACCAGGATCATGCGTGGCTCCGTTGGCGACGATTCTAGCGGCCGCGTGCGCGCGCGGTGTCAACGGAACGTCGGGGCCTCACACCTGGTAGCGGCTGCGGTCCCCGATGTCGTGCGTGAGCGGCATGCGTAGCTTCGAGACGGTCATCGCGGCGAACGGCAACGCGCCGAGCAGCAGCAGCGCCGCGGCCGGGCCGGGCCACCCCGCGACGAGCGGGACCAGCGACGTGGCCAAGAACGCAGGGACGAGGCGCAGCCCGGGCAGCCGGAAGCAGAACTGCTCCTTCAGTGCGATCGCTGACAGCGCCACGAACAAGAACCCCACGCCCGCGAGGCGCAGCGTCGGGTGGGCCGCGCCCGACAGCACGACGAGCCCGGTGACGCTGGCCGCGCCGATCACCCACCGGATGACCTTGGCGTACAGGTGCAGGTTCTGCACCGCGAGCCCGGTCGCCGCCGCCAGCGCCCACCACGCCCACGACGCATCCACCGACGACCCGCCCGCGGCCGCCCCGTGCAGCCCCACGAGCGCGAACAACGACGCCGACGCGCCGACCAGCCCCGCCCGGTACGCGCGGACGGTCATGCGGTCGAACCCGTCGAGCGCCTCGACGTGGTGCGGGTCTGCCATGCGCCTCCCGGATACGGCTATCGCGTCGGACCGACGGTGGGGGAGCGGGATGCTGCTGTGGACGCTCGCGTGCGCGCCCGACCCCGTCGACACCGGCAACGCCGCGGCATGGTGTTCGGTCGACGCCGACAACGCGCTGCGGGTGCGGTGTGGCCGCCGCGACGCCGGGTCGGCGACCACGCTGCGGCTCGACGCCGACGGGGTGTCCCGGTCGTTCGAGTGGCCGAGCGGCGCGACCGAGGTCGTCGCGTGGGGCCTCACCGAGGCGACGTCGTGGGCGTGGTCGGCGCAGGGCGTCACCGGCTCGGTCGTCACCGGGTCGGCTCCGGCGGGGATCGCCCCGGCGGCGGTGGTCACCGGAGCGCCCGACGTCGACGCCCTGCTGTTCGAGAGCTGCGGTTCCCCCGGCACGTTGGTGATGGTCGACGGCGCGGGGCGCCTCGTCTGGTACGAGGACCTGTCCGCG
>CAIUDO010000477.1 GCA_903897935.1 uncultured Pseudomonadota bacterium | reverse complement strand
CACGTTGCTGTGCGCGCGCCCAGAGTACGCTTGCAAGTACGGCCGTCGGCAGCTCTCCCGGCAGGAGGTCGACGGCGTCGATGCCCTCGTCGTCGAGGTCGTCCCCGGCGACACCTCGGTGCTGCAGGCCAACGCGGCCGACCTCGATCGGCTCGGCTTCGACCGGCTCGCGGCGGCGATCGGCGACTTCACGCATGAGCACGCTGATGTCGGGCACGCGGTGTTGTCGTTGTCGCCCGAGGCGCGCGCGCGGGTGGCGTCGGCGGCGCTCGGCGTCGACCCGAACGAGATCGTGCCGGCGATGTCGTTGTCGGCGCTCACCGCGCAAGACGTGAACACGTTCGACGCCTCGATGCAGGAGGCGCTCGACGAGACAGTGCTGCAGCCGCTGTTCGACTGGCTCGAGCAAGACGAGGCCCGCGTGTCGCGGGCGCACGCGACCGCGTCGCTGCGGGCGGCGGCTGGCGCGGCGCGCTCGTTCGGGCTGACGGTCGCCGCCGATGAGCGGCGCGCGCAGGTGGTCGGCGTCGACTGGCGGGTCATCGTCGATCGGCAAGGCACCGGCCCGGTCGTGTACGTGCCGTTCGAGGAGGAGGCGCCTAACGTCGAGCACCTGGCGCGCTTGATCGCGTGGCGTGAGCGGGCGCCCGTGCTGATCGAAGACGCGCCGCCCTACCTCACGCCGGAGCGCTACGACCGGATGCGCGCGCCGCACGCGGTCGTGCTCACCGCGTTGGAGCGCCAAGAAGACGTGAGTCTCGTGTCGCTACGCGGCATCCGCGACGTCTTTGACGCCGGCGCCGAGGTGGTGATGGCGCTTGGCCAGCCCCTCGAGGCGTCGGCGGAGCTTCCGGTGTTCGCGGGCCGGATGCGCTCGATGTTCTTGCGGATGGGTGAGTCGGTGTCGTTGTACGACGGCGCCGCGCGCCGGTTGTCGTTCTTGGACCCGTTCAACCCGGGCCGGGTCGCCGCCCACGTCGCGTCGCAGGGGCGCGACCACGTGACGTTGTGGAGCACCACCCAGGTGCGCGAGCGCTTACGGCCGATCGAAGGGGATCATCCTCAAGCCATCACGCTCGCCACGTACACCGAGCGCACCGAGCGCAGCTTCGACGAGATGGCCGGCTTCCTCGTCGAGACCCCGGTCGACCCGCAGTGGGCCGAGGTCCGCGACTCCCTCGACAAGTACGCGATCGACGGGCGGCAAGGCGACTTGTTCGCGGCGAGCGCGGCCGCGAAGAAGAACGGCGCCACGTTCGAGGTCTGGTGTGAGCCGTGGCTCGGCTGCCGATGGGCGGTCGTCGAGCAGTGCGACGCGACCGCTTGCTCGGGCGTCGTGTTGCCGATCGCCGGGCGCACCCCCACGCTCGCGACGCTGGAGCCGGACGGGTTGCCCGAGGCGCTGCTGTTCGGCATGCGTGACATCGGCTTCGCCGGCGCGCCCGTGGAGGCAAGCCCGTGAACCGAATCATCCTCCGCGCCATCGGCTGGGTGCTCGTCGCGATCGCGGTCCTCGCGCTCGCGGTGCTCGTCCGCCCCCCCGACGCCGACCCGTCGGCGCGCAT
>CAIUDO010000476.1 GCA_903897935.1 uncultured Pseudomonadota bacterium | reverse complement strand
CGGCGGCGAGGCGGTCGGACATGGGGCTCCCGTGCGGTGGGGGTCGGATGCGGAGGCGGGGCCGCTCTGGTATCCTCGTCCGCCGCGTGGAGGTCGTGTGCGCGCTCATCTGTTGCTCCTCCTGTCGCTCGTGGGCTGCGACACCATCAAGCCGCCGATCGACCGGGACACCGACGCCGAGGACAGCGTGGCCGCCGGCGCGTGCCTCGAGCTGTCGGCCGCGAGCGTCGACTTCGGGGCGGTCGGGTACGGGGAGCTGTTGTCCGCCACGGTGACGCTGAGCAACCCGTGCGCGGAGGAGCTCGTCGTGAGCTCGATCGTGGTGGACGCGCCGTTCCAGGTCTCCCCCGGGTACCTCTCGGTCCAGGCCGGCGGCTTTTCTACGATCACGGTGTTCGTCCAGCCCACCTCGTACGGGGAGTTCGTGTCCGCCGTGACGCTCACGACGGCTGAACCCTCCGTCGGCACCGGGGGCGTCGTGGAGATCCCGCTCACGGCCGTGACGATCGCGGACGCCGACGGCGACGGCTACGAGACGGTGGACGCCGCGGGCGGCACCGACTGCGACGACGGGGACGCGGCCATCAACCCCGCCGCCGAGGAGACGTGGTACGACGACGTCGATCAGAACTGCGACGGCGCGAACGACTACGACCGCGACGAGGACGGCTACGAGGCGGAGACGGACGACCACGACGTCCCGGCGGGGATGGCGGACTGCAACGACACCGACCCGTCGTTCAACCCGGGCGCCGAGGACACCCCCTACGACAACCGCGACAGCAACTGCGACGACGCGAACGACTACGACTACGACGGCGACGGCTACGAGTCCGACGACTACGGGCGCGGCTCCGACTGCGACGACGCCGATCCGCTGGTGAACCGCGACGGGCGCGAGGCGCTCAACGGCAAGGACGACGACTGCGACGGCGAGACCGACTTCGACGCCGACGCCTCGGCCTCGGAGATCTTCTACGGGGCGGAGGGGAACTTCGACCGCGTGGGCTACTCGCTCGCCATCGGCGATCTCGACGCGGACGGCGCGGCCGAGCTGATCGTGGGCTCGCCCTACTACGACGCGGCGAGCGGCGCCAGCAACGGGCGCGGCGGCGTCTCGGTGTTCGAGGGCCCCGACCTGTTGCCCACCGACACGGACATCGACAACGCCGACAACTTCATCGAGGGCGCCTCCGGGTCCGACCTCATCGGCACGTACCTCGCGGTGGTGGGCGACTACGACGGCGACGGCGAGGACGACCTCGCGATCGGCGCGTCGGGGGTGAGCTCGGGCGGCGCGGCGGGCGGAGCCGTCTACCTGCTCGCCGGCGAGGACGCGCGGCGCGGGGACCTCGGCGACGCGATGATCTCCGTCACCGGCAGCGCCGGCGCCTACCTCGGCCGCGGGATCGCGAGCGACGTGGACCTCGACGGCGACGGGCTCGACGAGCTCGTGCTCGCGTACGTCAGCGGCTCCAACAACGCCGTCGCGGTGCAGTACGGCGACACCTCGCCGACCGCGAGCCTCTCGCCCTCGTCGATGGACGCCAAGTGGACGACGGACGGCGCGGAGGTCGCCTTCTACCGGAACATGCCGGTGGGCGCGGACCTCGACGGCGACGGCTACGAGGACCTCCTCGTCTCCGACGGCACCGGCGACTTCGGGAGCACGAGCTCCGGCGCGGCG
>CAIUDO010000475.1 GCA_903897935.1 uncultured Pseudomonadota bacterium | reverse complement strand
GCGTCGTCCTCCTCGTCGTCGTCCTCTTCCGCTTCTTCTTCGGCGGCGGGCTCGTCGTCGTCGTCGTCGGAGAAGCCGTCGAGCTCACGCTCGAGCGCCGCCAGCTCGGCGTCGCTCGGCTCCTCGATGTCGTCGTCGTCCGGTACGCTGCTGATCCCGCCGGCCATGAGGGAGGCCAGCCGATCACCGCCCGCTCCGCCCGCCTTGCCTCGCCCTGCCATCGGCCCCCTCCTTGGAACGCGCTCGTTTAACAGGCTCGCGGCGATCCTCCCGCGGCCCCCGCCTGCGTTTGTAGAAGTTCCGGCGATGGCCCGGTCACGCGGGTGCGGTCACCGCGTCGCGCGCGCTGATCGGCAAGCGGACGATGAACGTGCTCCCGACCCCCGGCGACGACTGCACGTCCATCTCCCCGTCGTGCGCCGACACGATGCGCTGCGAGATCGCCAATCCCAAGCCTGTTCCGCCGTCTTTGGTGGTCCAGAACGGTATGAACAACCGCGGCACGTCCTCCGGCGGGATGCCGACTCCGGTGTCGGCGACGGCGATCTCGACCGCGGGCTGACCGCCGCGCTGCATCGCCGCCCGTGTGGTGACCGTCAAGACGCCCCCCGACGGCATCGCCTGGAGGGCGTTCTGCAGGAGGTTGAGCAGCACCTGGAGCAGCCGGTCGCGGTCGAGCGCGATGTTGGGCAGATCTCCGGCGAGGTGCTCCTCCACGCGCACGCTGGCCGGCACCCCTTGCGCGCGCAGCAGCACGAGGGCGCTGGTCGCCACGGCGTTGACGTGGTCGGGCGCGCGCTGGAGCACGAACGGCCGGGCGTAGTCGAGGAACTGGGTGACGACGAGGTTCAGGCGGTCGACCTCCCGCACCACGACCCCGAGCATCTCCTGGGCCTCGTCCTCCAGGTCCTCGGCCTCGAGCACCTGCGCGGCGCCCTTGATGCCCGCGAGCGGGTTGCGGATCTCGTGCGCGAGCCCGGCGGCCATCTGGCCGAGGGCGGCGAGGCGATCCCGCTCCGCGGCCGCCTGGAGGGCGCGGATGCTGGCCAGGCCGGCGGACGCGACGCGGGCGAGCTTCGCGAGCTGGCGCAGCTCTTCGTCGGAGTACCCGTCGGACCACGGCTCGTCTTGCAGGTGGATCCACCCCATCACGACGCCGTTCACGACGAACGGCAGCGTGAGGTCGGCGTGCATCGCGTCGAGCAACGACAACACCTCGCGCGAGGTGGCGTCGACTTCCTGACGGCGGGCGACCCGGTGGCGCAGCGTGTAGGGCTCGCCTTCGATGAACGCGTCGGCGAACGGGCGCGCGGCGACCCGGGCGAGCGGCGCCGCCCCCGAGGGGCCGCGCCACCCCGCGCAGACGTACCCGTCGCCCTTTGGATCCCACAGGTAGATCGAGCACACCGGCACCCGCCCCGAGCCGTTGAGGCCGTCGAGCAGGTGCGCGACCCAGGCGTCGGGGGCGAGCCCGCTCGGCAGGTCCGCCCGCAGCGCGGCGATCGCGTGGGTGAGCTGCGTGCCGCGGCGGTTCATCAGCCGGCTCGTCGAGCGCCCGATGACGTCGCGCAGCGGGTCGTAGGCGGCGATGAACCCGAGCCCGACGAGGAAGCTCTGAAACGCGGCGTGCGCCGGGAACAACAAGCGCGCGCCCGACCACACGACCGCCAGCACCTCGAGCGCGGTGAGGAACGCGGCGAGCGTCGCGAGGGTGGCGAGGCGACTGAACAGCTCGTGCAGGTCGAGCAGCCGTCGCGACGCGACCGTGTGGTGCAGCAGGTACAGCGTGAGGCCGGTGAACAGCACCGAGAACGGCGGGACGGCGCCTTGCAGCGCCACGGTGCGGTCCACCGGGCCGAGGGCGTCGACCGGCGGCACGCCCCACCAGACCCGCGCGATCTGCTCGACGTACGTGAAGGCCAGCGCGAGCGCGGTGAACGCGAGCAGGTAGCGCAAGCGCGCGCGGGCGACGCGGCCCGGGCTCGCTTCGTGGGCGTCCCACAGGCGGTACAACAACGCGCCGGCGCCGAGCAGCGCCAGCGCGCCGGCCGCGATCTCCGCCGGTGAGACGTCTTCGGCGCCCGCCCACCCCGCCAGGTGCACACACGTCGCGAGCGCGACGAGCGCGCCGGACAACCCAGCGACCCGCAGCGCCGCGCCGCTCGCTCCCGTGCCCGCGGGGCGCGGCAGGATGCGATCGCACAACCCGACGGTCGCGAACGGCAGCAAGCCGAGGCACACCGTGTACAACGACCGCAGCTCTTGCGCGCCGTCGAGCAGGGACAACGCGAACCCCGCCCAGCCGAGCGCGATCAGCCACGCGACGGCGAGCAGCGCCCGTCGGTTGGGCTCATGTGGATCGACGGACCATCCTCGGGTACCGAGGGCTGCGGCGGCGACCGCGGCGCACAGGTAGACCAGGAACGTCATGCGGCGCTTTGTACCCCGTCGCGGAGGCACATGTCCGACTCCGAAGCCATCGCGGCGCGTTTGCGCTCGCTCCCGAAGGTCGACGTCCTGCTCGCGGACCCGACGATCGCCGCGTTGCCGCGCGTTGTGGCGGTCGGCGCGATCCGGGCGGTGCTGGACCGGCTGCGCGCGTTGATCCGGGACGGGTCGCTCGACCACGTCCCGCCGGTGCCCCCGCTGGTGCTGGCGGAGGCGCGCGTGCTCGTCGACGGCAAGCTGCAGCCGGTGATCAACGCCACCGGGGTGGTCGTGCACACGAACCTCGGCCGGGCGCCGTGGGCCCCGCAGGCGCTCGACGCCGTCGCGCGCGTGGCAGGCGGCTACTGCGATCTCGAGCTCGACCTCGCCAGCGGCACTCGGGGCGGGCGTCTGCGGGGCCCGAACGAGCTGCTCGCGTTCCTCACCGGCTGCGAAGCGGCGCTGGTCGTCAACAACAACGCCGCCGCCGTGTTGCTCGCGCTCACCGCGTTGGCGCGCGGCAAGGAGGTGATCTGCTCGCGCGGCGAGCTCGTCGAGATCGGCGGCTCGTTCCGGGTGCCCGACGTGATCGCCTCCGGGGGCGCCCGGCTGGTCGAGGTGGGCACCACGAACCGCACGCGCGCGTCGGACTACGCGGCCGCGATCGGCCCCGACACGGCGCTGCTGCTCAAGGTGCACCCGTCGAACTTCCGGATCATCGGGTTCACCGAGGAGCCCGACCGGGCCGACCTCGTCGCGCTGGGCCGCGCCCGCGGGGTGGTCGTCGTCGAGGACCTCGGGAGCGGCTGCCTGGCGCGAGCGAGCGACGCTGTGGACGAGCCGACGGTGCGCGAAGTGCTCGCCACCGGCGTCGATCTCGTGATGTTCTCGGCCGACAAGCTGCTCGGTGGCCCACAAGCGGGCGTCATCGCCGGGCGCCGCGATCTCGTGGAGGTGCTGCGAAAGCATCCAATGTACCGTGCGCTACGCGTCGACAAGGTGATCCTCGCCGCCCTCGAGGCCACGCTGGTGCTGCACGCGGCGGGCGCCCCCACCCCGGTCGACGCGATGATCCGCGCCACATCGGAGTCGTTGGTGCCCCGGGCCGCTGCGCTCGTCGCGGCGCTGCGGGCGTCCGGGGTGGTCGGGCTGGTGGTGCCGTCGGACGGAGCGGTCGGGGGCGGCGCGGTCCCGGGGCGCGGGTTGCCGGGGCTGGCGGTGCGTGTCGTGGTCCCGAAGCCGGACCGCGTGGAGCAGGCCCTCCGGGTGGGGCGCCCCGCGGTGCTGGCCCGGGTCGCCGACGGGGCGCTCGTGTTCGACGTGCGGACCGTCCCGGACGTGTCCATCTCCGCGTTGGCGGGCGCGATCACCCGCGCGATCACGGCTCCGTGACGCGCGCGGCCGCGTGTCGCCGCGTTATGGGCGCCCCTGCGATTGCCCGCATCCGGGCGGCGGGAGGCGTCGAATGACCCAGGGGTTCTACGAGCAGCTCGGCCTGCGACCGTCCGCGGCCCCGTCGCAGCTGCGCGAGGCGTACGCTGCGGCGGCGGCGCGCTTGGCCCGTCGGCGGCGCGCGGTGGCCGAACAAGGGGGAGACCCTGCGCCGCTCGACCTCGCCCGGGCCCAGCTCGACGACGCGTGGACCGTGCTCTCCGATCCGGCGCGTCGTCGTCGGTACGACGCGATGTTGGCGCTCCAAGGCGACGATTGGACCACCGAGCCGGACGCAGTGTGGCGTCGCGCGGCGGGCGCGTTGGTGCACCCGGCGGCGGCCGCAGCGGCCGACCTGCTCCGGGTTGCGACGAACCTCCGCCTCGGGACGCTGCCGCCAGCGCCCGTCCCGGTCGACGCGGCGCCGCGCCCCCCTGCAGACGACGACGCCACCGCCCCCACGGCGGGGCGCGTGATGCCGGTCCGCCCGCGCTCGGTCACCGCGCCGCCGGTGACGACCGAGCCTGGCACGGGGGCCCGGACGGACCCTGGCCGAGCGCCGTCGCGGTCCTTCGACGACGAGCTGTGGGCCGATCCGCCCCGGCCCGCTGCCGCCGTCGCTCCGCCCGCAGCGCCGCCGCGTCGGGCACCCGAGCGCGCCCCGGTCGACCCACCCACGGCGGGGGATCCGCGCACCATCCCGCCGGTCGTCGCGTCGTTGGGGCCCATGAAGGCGCCACCGCCGGTCACGACGGAGCGGCCGACGGTCCCGTTCGTCGAGGAGCCGCTCGCGCGCCCGGCGCGCGCCACGACCGCGCGTCCGATGCTGCGGGTGGTCGACGGCGCGCCATCCGCCGCCTCGGTCGTCATGATGCCGTCGGTGCGTACGCGCGCGGTCAGCGCGGAAGACATCGCGCGGCTCGTCGAGAAGCATGGATATTCCGGCGGCTTGCTGAAGGAGCTGCGTGAGGTGCGCGGCTTGTCGGTGGAGGAGGTGTCGGACGCGACGCGCATCGCCGCCCGCCACCTCGACGCGCTCGAGCGTGAAGACGGCGACGCGTTGCCCACCACCACCTTCGTGCGCGGCTACCTCAAAGAGGTCGCCCGACTGTTGGGCCTCGATCCGGAGGTCACGACGAAGGCCTACCTGGAGCGGCTGCTCGACGGATGACCGTGCTGCGGGCTCCTGCGGCCACGTCCGGCCGCGCGGACGCGGTCGTCGCGGCGACGTTCCCCGAGCTGTCGCGGTCGCGGGCGGCGGCGCTCGTCAAGGAGGGCGCGGTCCGCGTCGACGGGGTGGTGCCGCGCCGGGTGTCCGATCCGGTCGCGGCCGGCGCGTCTGTCGAGGTCGAGGTGCCCGACGCGCGCCCCGCGGGCGTACCGGCGCAGGACCTCGAGCTGTCGATCGTCTACCAGGACGATGACGTCGTGGTGATCGACAAGGCGGCCGGTATGGTGGTGCACCCGTCGGCGGGCCACGAGGACGGCACGCTGGTCAACGCCCTGCTGCACCACGTCGACGGGCTGTCCGGCGTGGGGGGCGTCGAGCGGCCCGGCATCGTGCATCGCCTCGACCGCGGCACCTCCGGCCTGTTGGTCGTCGCGAAGCACGATCACGCGCACCGCGCGTTGTCCGCCCAGTTCGCCGATCACAGCGCTGGCCGCACCTACCTCGCGCTGGTGCTCGGGGTGCCCCGGGAGCGCGCCGGCACCGTGCGGTCCGAGATCGGGCGGCACCCGACCGACCGGGTTCGGATGGCGTCCGTGGCGAGCGGGGGCCGCCTCGCGATCACCCACTGGGAGACCCGGTCGGAGGGGCACGGGTGCGCGCTGGTCCAGTGTGTGCTCGAGACCGGTCGAACCCACCAGATCCGCGTGCACCTGTCCGAGCAGGGCCACCCGCTCGTGGGTGACCCGCTGTATCGGCGCAAGCACCCGCCGTGCCCGACCCGGCTGCTCGCCTGGCACGACGAAGCCCGGGAGCGCCCGCAGCTGCACGCGTGGTTACTTCGGTTCACGCACCCGCGCGACGGGAGGCCGTGCGCCTTCGAGGCGCCGCCGCCCGCCGACTTCGTCGCGGCGGTGACGGCGGCGGGGCTCGGCGACGCGCTGCCCGCTTAGGGGCGATGCCGCTCACTTGAGGTGATTGCAGCGAGCGGCCGTCAGCAATCAGCCGTCAGCCGTCAGCTTCCGATGAAGCGCAGGGAGCATCTACTTCACTCGACGACCCTTCGTGAAGGTCCTCGGGTGCCTTCTGCCATATTGCCAGATCCTGAAGTCCCGCACATCGCCTCCGGCGGAGCTGAAGGCCGATACCTGATTGCCGATTGCTCCGCCCTTTCCCGACCAAGTGATCGGCGCTGCGCTCAGGGGCAGACCGGGTCGGTCGACGGGTCGTAGGACGGGTCGATGACGCCGGTGCCGACGAGCGCCGCGGTGTCGGCCGCCAGCTCCGTGTAGAGGCACTTGGTCGCGCCGTCGGACGCGCACGGCGTGCAGGAGATGCCGAGGATCACGAGGGTGCTGCACACGTCGAAGCCGGCGAGGTCATCGAGCGGCCGGGTGTCGACGTCGCCGTTGATGGTGATGCCCTGCAGCTCCGAGCCGTCGTCGCTGAACGCGGCCTGGAAGTACATGCTCTCCAACGTGACGACGATGCCGTACCCGATGTCGAACCCGAGCGTGGACGGGCCCGCGCGGAACACCGGGTTGGCGGTGAAGTCGACCGACGGGAACGGGATCACCTCGTAGCAGGCGCCCTGGTAGACGTCGCCGCCGTCTTCGACGCCGATCGACCCGACGAGGCCGAGCTCGGACGACCCCGCGTCGTACGACTCGACCTGGAGCAGCAGGTACTCGAGGGTGATGTCGCCGAGGAACGCCTCGATGCCGGGCGGCTCGACGAACTCGACCTCGGCGAAGTCGACGCCGTAGGTGTTGTTGACCAGGGAGCCGCCGTCGACCGGGTCACCCGCGGTGGTGAAGTCGGTCTCGCCGCTGTCGGAGCACACCGACCACGCCACCGTGTACTCGGTGTTCGTGTCGAGCGCGGCGTCTGGGGTGAAGGTGGCGGACATGCCGTCGCCCGCGAGGGCCGTGGTGCCGGCGACCCCGTCGATCGCGAGGGTGAAGTCCCCCTCGGCGACCACGTCGTCGAACGTCGCGACGACCACCGTGTCCGTCGCCACCGCGACCGCGCCGTTCTCCGGCGTGAGGTCTTCGATCTCGGCCACGCACGGGAGGTCGGTGTCGGTGTCGGTGTCGGTGTCGGTGTCGGTGTCGGCGTCGGTGTCGGTGTCGGCGTCCGTATCGGCGTCGGTGTCGGTGTCGGTGTCGGTGTCCGCGTCCTCCGTGGTGGGGACGATGGCGGTTTCTTCGCCGCTCTTGCCGCATGCGACAAGGAGGGCGCTGAGCGCCAGGATCGTGGTCCGTACGGTCATGTGGGGTCTCCTCGTGGTTCCGGGTCCATCATTACGCAAATGCTTCGGATCCGCTCGCCTGAGCGTAAAAACGAAATCGGCGAGGTGGCAACACGCCACCCCGCCGATTCGGTTCCTGCAGCCGGCTTCTACCCGTGTGCGAGGGCCGGCCTGGGACGGTCTACTTGCCCTTGCACTCGGCGGCGCACTCGGGGCGGTCGCAGATCGTGTCTTCGCTGATCTGCTCGACCGTGGCGTCGAGGCCGAGCATCACGATCGAGTCGACGTACAGCGTGAGGCAGTAGGGCTCGCCGTCGGGGCAGGGCTCGCACGGGATCTGGAGCGAGTTGGTGATCTCGCAGATCGCGTTGTCGTCGCCCTCTTCGTCGAGCAGCGGCACGAGCGGGCGGGTGTCGATCTTGCCGGCGAGCACGCCGCCGTCGACGTAGTCGCCGGCCGGGGAGAACGCGCCCGACACGAGCAGGTTCTCGATGGTCACGGAGACGTCGGACACGGTGAACGTGGTGGTGTCCGGGCCGACGCTGAAGAACGGGTTCGCCGAGAAGTCGGCCACCGGGAAGTCGATGGTGGGCTCGCACGTGTCCTGCGCGGGCGGGACGGCCCCTTCGACGCCAATCGCGCCGACCATCGTGATGTTGGTGGCGCTGGCCTCGGCCACGCCGACGAGGATGGTGACCTCGCCGAGGTAGCTGCCGAGCAGCTCACCGACGTCGGGCGGCTGCACGAACCGGCCGGAGGTGAGGTCGAGGTTGTAGCTGTTGCCGGTGAGGGTGCCGACGTCGATCGACGAGCCGATCTCGGACGTGGTCCACGACGCGGTGCCGGTGCCGCACGAGTACGTGACCGTGGCGGTGTACGACGTGTTCGACGCGAGCGGCGCGTCCGGCGTGAAGACGAGGGAGTTGCCGACCCACTCGGACGACCCGGTGACGCCGTCGACCGTGAGCGTGGCGGAGTCTTCGACGTCGTCGAAGAGGGCCTCGACCGTGGTGCGGTAGTAGACGCCGGTGCTGTCCGCGGCGGGGTACAGCTCGACACCGTTGGTGCAGGTTGGGCCCGCCGTTTCGGCGGTGTCCTTCCCGCCGCAGGCCACGGCGAGCGCGGCGAGGGCGAGCAGAGCGTTACGCGACATGTCTCCTCCAAAGACAGCGACCGTCGTCGCCTCGGTGTTTAGAACCGGGCCCTTGTACCCGACGACCGGCCCCGGTGTCAACGCCGCGGCGCCAGCGCCGGCGTCACCGCGCTGCGATCACTTCGATGCCGGTACGCCGGCCCAAACCGCCGCCACGCGCGCGTCGCGCCCGCAGCCCAGCCGGTAGCGCTGGTAGTGGTCGGGGTTGGTCTTGTAGAAGTCCTGGTGGTACGCCTCGGCTACCCAGAAGGTGCCGGGCGTCTCGAGCTTCACCGCGACGGCTCGCCCGAGCGTGGCCTCGACCTTCTTCAGCGACGCCTCGGCTTCGGCGCGCTGGGCGTCGTCGACGGGCAGGATCGCGGGGCGGTACTGGCTGCCGCGGTCGCAGAACTGCCCGCCGCCATCGAACGGATCTACGTGGTGCCAGTACCAGTCGAGCAGCATCCCGTAGCTCACCTTCGACGGGTCGTAGATCACGCGGATGGCCTCGGTGTGGCCGGTGGCGCCGTGCCCGACCATGGCGTAGGTCGGGTTCTTCTCGGTGCCGCCGGCGTACCCGGAGACGGCGTCGATGACGCCCGAGAGCTTCTCGAAGTCCGACTCGGCGCACCAGAAGCAGCCCGACGCGAAGATCGCCTCGGCCTGGCCGGCGGCGAGCGGCGGCGCGGCCTGCGGCACCTCGGTGGGCTTGAAGCCGAAGCAGCCGACGAGGCCGGCCAGCAACAAGACGACGCGCGTCATGGGGTGCTCCCGCCGACGCCGCCGAGCTGGACCGCGCCGAGCCCGCTCGCTTGGGCCCGCGGCACCTTGTCGAGGGACACGCTGTTGATGCAGTACCGCAAGAACGTCGGCTTCGGCCCGTCGCGGAACACGTGGCCGAGGTGCCCGCCGCAGCGCGCGCACAGCGACTCGGTGCGCACGACGCCGAGCGAGGTGTCGACCCGGTCCGCGACGGCGTCCTTGGCGATCGGCTCCCAGAAGCTCGGCCAGCCCGTCCCGCTGTCGAACTTGGCCTTGCTGTCGAACAACGGCAGGCCGCACCCCGCACAGACAAACACGGCGTCCTCGTGGTCGTCCCACAGGTCGCCCGTGAAGGCGCGCTCGGTGCCGGCGTCGCGGAGGACCGAGTACTCTTGGGGCGTGAGGATCTCGCGCCACTTCTCTGGGGTGAGGTCTACGGCGTCCGCGCGCGTGGACTTGAACTCCGCGGCGCCGACCGGGCCGCCGCACGCCCACAGCGCGCAGGTCGCGGCGGTCATCTTCACCAGGTCACGTCGGTTCAATGCCTACCTCCTCGTGCGCTGGTACACCGCGGGCGCGCGTCCGGTCACGTAGTGACGGTCACGAACCGTCACAGCCGGCGGCGCGGCGCGCTGCCGTACCGCCCGGATCGGCGGCGGCCCTGGCCCGCGGTGATACGCGACGGCCCTGGAGGGCGCGTGCGCGACATCCCGAGCCTGATCGACGCGCTGCGGCGAGAGGGCGCGATCGTCGAGATTGAAGCTCCGGTAGACCCGACGCTCGAGATCGCGGAGATCCACCGGCGCGTGATCGCCGCCGGCGGGCCCGCGCTGTTGTTCAAGCGCCCGATCGGCAGCGACATGCCGGTCGTCACCAACCTGTTCGGGACGCCCGAGCGCCTCGACGTCGCGTTCGGCCGTCGGCCGCGTGACTTCGTCGAGCGCGCGGTCCGCCTGATGCACGAGCTGGTCCCGCCGACGCTCGGGAAGGTGTGGCAGGAGCGGTCGTTCTTCGCGCAGGCGTTCCGGCTCGGCACCACGCGCGTCGGGTCCGGGCCCGTCACCGAGATCGTCGATCGCCCGGCGCGGCTGTCGCGGCTCCCGATGCTCAAGAGCTGGCCGCAAGATGGCGGCCACTTCGTGACCCTGCCGCTCGTGTACACCGAGCACCCCGACGGCCTCGGCCACAACCTCGGTATGTACCGCATTCAGCGGCACAGCGACGATCAGACGGGCCTGCACTGGCAGATCGGTAAAGGCGGCGGCTTTCACCACCACGTCGCGGAGGGGCGGGGCGCAGAGCTGCCTGTCACCGTGTTCGTCGGCGGGCCGCCCGCGCTCGTGCTCGCCGCCATCGCGCCGTTGCCGGAGAACGTGCCCGAGCTGCTGCTCGCGTCGTTGTTGCTGGGAGACCGGGTCCCGTTGGCCGACAACCCCGCCGGTCCACACCCGCTGGTCGCGACCGCCGAGGTAGCGATCGTCGGCCGCGCGCTCCCCGGGGTGCGCAAGCCGGAGGGCCCGTTCGGCGACCACTACGGATACTACAGCTTGCAGCATCCATACCCTGTGCTCCAGGTCGACGCGGTGTGCCGGCGTAAGGGCGCGGTGTGGCCGGCGACGATCGTAGGCAAGCCGAAGCAGGAGGATCTGTTCATCGGGGACTACCTGCAGTCATTGTTGTCGCCGATCTTCCCCGTGGTGATGCCGGGCGTCGTGGACCTCTGGTCGTACGGCGAGACCGGCTACCACGCGCTCGCGGGCGCGGTCGTGCGCGAGCGCTACCGGCGTGAGGCGCTCGGTAGCGCGTTCCGAATCCTGGGTGAAGGCCAGCTCACGCTCACCAAGTTCTTGTGGGTGCTCGACACCCCGGTGGATCTCCGCGATCCGAAGGCCGTCTTGCCCGCGCTGCTGGAGCGGTTCCGTCCGGAGACGGATCTGTACGTGTTCGCGAACGCGTCCATGGACACGCTGGATTACGCCGGGCCCGAGGTCAACCTGGGATCCAAGGGCCTCATGATGGGCCTGGGCGCGCCGTGGCGCGACCTGCCGCGCGAGGTGCGCGGCCCGATGCCGTCCGGCGTGCGCAACGCCGCGGTGTTCTGTCCAGGGTGCCTGGTCGTCGACGGGCCGAGCTACCGCGACGATCCCGAGTTCGCGGCTCGAGTCGCGGCCGCGCTCGAGGCGTGGCCGCTGGTGTGTGTGGTCGACGACGCGCAGCGGGCGGCGTCGACGTCCACCCGGTTCTTGTGGACGGTCTTCACGCGCTTCGAGCCTGCCGCCGACATTCACGCGACGCGGACGCGGGTGGTGCGCAACCACCTGGTGCGCGAGGGTGCCATCGTGATCGACGCCCGAATGAAGACGTACCCGGACGAGCTGTTCTGCGACGACGACACGAAGGCGCTCGTGGATCGTCGATGGAACGAGTACTTCCCGCAGGGCGGCGTCGAGATGGGCGACGCGGACGCGGGCCACCTGGATCGGGCCTGATCGAGTCTGGTCCCAAACAAGCGCGGGGCCGAGCCGTCAGCCATCAGCCATCAGCCGTCAGCCATCAGCCATCAGCCATCAGCCATCAGCCATCAGCCATCAGCCATCAGCCATCAGCCATCAGCTTTCAGCTTGACAATGGCGCGATGGTGACCTTCACCTGAACGCGAACAACCCGGTCGACTGCCGCTGAGTGATGCATGGCTTTGACTGGGATGACCGCTGACCGGTTGACCGCTTGTTCAAGATCTAGTCCCAAAACAAGCGCAGGGCCGAGCCATCAGCCATCAGCCATCAGCCATCAGGTTTCAGCTTGACAATGGCGCGATGGTGACTCAACCGACCTTCACCCGAACGCGAACAACCCGGTCGACTGCCGCTGAGCGATGCATGGCTTTGACCGGGCTGACCGCTGACCGCTGACCGCTGACCGCTTGTTCAAGGTCTAGTAGCGGTCCCTTACTGGGCGGGGCCGGTCGCGAGGCGGATCGTGCGGGACCCGTCGTCCGGCGCCACGTCGACGACCTCGGCGGTGTAGCCTGGGGCGCTGATCGTGAGCTGGCGCGGCGGGGCGTCGGGGCCGTCGAACACCAACGCCAACGGGCACTTGCCGAGCGCGACTCCGCCCTCGACGACCGTGGCGCCGACGGGCTCGCAGAGGACCGGCACCTCGATCGGCTCGGGCGCGACCGCGGGCGCGTGTGTCGTCAACGCCCACGCGGCGGCTACCGCTCCGAACACGAGGCCGGCCAACAACAGGCCGCCGGCGGCACGCGGGCGCGGCGGCGCTGCCGAAGGCCTCGGGGCCCGCGGAGGGGGCGGCGCCTCGAGCTCGGGCGGCGCCACGGTCGGCCCCTCGAACGGCGCGATCGAGACCGGGCGGGTGTGCAGGTAGGTCGGCGCCTCGGGCTTGGCCACCACGCCCTCGGGGAAGCTCGGGCCGGGGTCTCGGCGGGGGAGCGGCCACGGACGGCTCGTCGATGGAGCGGGCGCGAGAGGCGTTCCGACTATCGCTTTGGCGAGCGCACGCTCGAGCGCCACCGGGTCCTGCGGGCGGCGGCTGGGGTCGCTGTCGGTCAGGCGGTCGCGCAGCGCGCGCGCGGCGGTCATCAGCTCGAACGTGCGCTCGTGCCCCGGCGCGTGCGCGAGCAGCCAGCCGAGCAACGAACCCACGCCCCAGGCGTCGGTAGCGAACGTGCCGGGTTCGCCCACCAGAAGCTCGGGCGCGAGCCACTCGGCGCGCCCCGGGTAGCGGGCGGCGTACGCCGCGACATCGGCGCCGAGCGTCGCCACCACCCCGAAGTCGACGACACGCACCGTGGCGGCGCCGCCGTCGCCCAAGAACACGTTGTGCGGGTGCAACGCGAGGTGGGGCCCCGCCGACGCGGCCTCGATGAGCACCGCCGCGAGCTCGCGGACGATCTGGATCGACGTCGCGAGCGGGATCGGGTTCGTCTCGGCGACCGCTGCCAGCGAGCGGCCGGGAGGCCACGGGGTGGTGACGAACGGGACGTCGGCCGGGCCGCCGTCGAGCCCGGCCAGGAGGCTGCCGGCGCCCATCGGCGCGACGATGAGCGGGTGCAGGCTCGACGCCAGCGCGGCCCGCTCGAATACGGCCTCGGCGAACCCCGCGCCGGCCCCCGCTTCGGCGACGCGCTCGAACATGCGCGCCGCGACGATCGTGCGCGACGCCGTATGCTCCATTCGCCAGGTGGTACCGAGCCAGCCCTGGCCGACGAGCACGCCTGGGCCGTGTCCGGGGATGAGCGGGGGGGCGACGCGCCGACGCTCGGCGAGCGCCGGAGTGCTGTGATGGACCATGAAGGCTCCCGCCTCGCGCCGGGCAGCGCGGGGAGTGGAAGGGCGTCGGGACGAGGGAGCCCTAGCTAGCGCATCCGAGCCGATGTAAGCGAGCGTCGCGCGCTTACAAAGCGCGTCAACACGGTGTCACGGCTCGAGGTAGAAGCCCGCGGGGCCGGGGATGCCGGGCTCACCGGCACCGAACACGGGCAGCGGCTCGTCCGGCGCCGCCGTGCTGGCCAACAACGCCGTCAACACCGTGGCCTGCGACCCCGACGGGTGGGCGGCGAGCGCCGCGTGCGCGTACCACGCGGCGGACTCCCGGAGGTCGGCGTCCCCGGTGCGGGTGGCCGCTTGCAGGTAATGCCGGCTCAGCGCGGCGTTGCTCATCGGGCCCAAGCGGTCGGGCTCGATGACGTACGGTTTCGGGAAGCCAGGCCCGTACGCCAGGTTGTAGGCGATGTAGTCGAGCTGCACGTCTGGGTCGGCGATCCACCGGCTCGCGGCGACCTCGAGGGTGGTGGCTGCGGTCGCGGTGTCCCAGTGGGCACACCGGACCGTGGCGGCGGCGCGCGCGAGGGCGGCGGCGCCGGGCGACACCAGCAGCGACAGCCCCCACTGGTGGGCGGCCATGAGCCCGCCGTCCTCGACGTCGTGTGGGACCCCGAGCGCGTGCAGGACCTCGTGCGCCAGGGCGACGGAGACGTCGGCGTCGGACCACGCCGCGTCGCGCCCGGGGGGCGGGGGCACGTCGAGCACGACCAGCTCGTCGCCCGGCTGCGACGCGCGCCCGAGGTGCTCGGGCAAGACGCCGTCGCCGGCGACCACGCCGACGCGCAGGCCGACGGCGCTCTGTGGCTCGCTCCCGAGGCGCGCCAACGCGCCGGCGAGGTCGTTGCCGTCGGTGCGCGCGCCCCACGCCTCGATGACGACCGGGTCGATCTGCAGCCCGGCGGGCGCCAGCAGCGCGTTGGCCCGCGCGACCCGGCGCAGGGTGACCTCTTGCCACGCGCCGCCGTGGCGTGCGCGGGTCCCAGCGTCGACCATCACGACGATCGGCACCGACACCAGCTCGTCCTGCGCGCCCCACACCGGCGGTGGGACGGCGTCGACCGCCTCCCGGACCGCGGCGCGCAGCGAGGCGTCTGGCATCATCAGCCAGCCATCGTCGGTCGCGACGAACGAGGGGCGGCCCTCGACGTAGCGCTGCGGCCCCTCGATGATCACGCCGTCGACGCGCCGATCGCTGCGCACCGTGACGCGCGGGCGGCTCACCGGGCTCGCCCCCGTCCACGAGACCGTGATGTGCAGCCCGACGTCGGACGGCCAGTCGGCGCGGGAGGCGTCCTGGACGAACACGGCGTCGTGGTGGTGCACGTCCCACAGGGCGTGCCAGACGGTCGCCTCCACCACCTCCGCCTGGAGCGGGCCGCTCTCGGCGTCGAGCTCGACCACGACGGTCGACGCGAGGCCGGGGGCGCTCCACAGGGTGATGAGGGCGAACAGGGTCACGGCTGAGGGTCCTCGATGTCTCGCGCGCCCGACGCGTACAGCGCGCGCGCGTTCCCATCAGTCAACTCCCACGCCGCGAGGTTCCCGCCGTACGCAGTCGAGATGCCGGTGTCGATGACCGACAGCCGACCGCCGCATCGAACCTGGATCTCCCCGGTGCGCTGGGTGGTGTGGCCGACCACCATGCGCGTGGCCCCGAGCAGCCGCAGCGACGCCTCGACCTGCGGGCACGCCTCGGACTCCGGGTCCTGGGCCAGCGTGCGCACCCACAGCGGCCCCTCGGGGCCGATCGCCGACGTCGCCGCGTGGACGAGTCCCTTGTGCACCTCCTCGTTGATCGCGCCGAGGCCGACCTTGGCCCACTCGGGGGTGATCCCGCCGTGGGCGAACGCGACGCCGTGGACCACCGCGACGGCGTCGTGCGCGACGAGCCAGGAGCCGTACGTGCCCGCTGGTGAGAACGCGGTGGCGCGGCGCTCGGATCCTTCGAACGACACGAGGTCGTCGGGGTGCACGTACCGCCAGTCGCCCAGGATGTTCATGGCTTCGTGGTTTCCGAGCAGGATGACGACCTGGCCGCCGGCCGCGGGCGCCTCCTTCTCGAGGCGCATCATGAGGTCGAGCACCGCGCGCGTGTCCGGCCCACGGTCCGTCAGGTCTCCTGTCTGTACGAGCACCGTGTCGCCGCCGATCCAGCGGCCGGTCGCGTCGACCACGCCGGCGAGCTGCAGGACCTGGAGGGCCGTGCCGAGATCACCGTGGAGGTCGCCGATCGCGACGAGGCGGGGCGAGGCCGACGCGGCCTCGCACGCGAGCAAGGTGAGCGCAACGAATGCCGACAATGGAGCTCCACGTGGGGATGGCGGCCGCGCCCCGGCGGCGGCACCCTCGGGGGGGCCGACCCGGGACCATCGGTTCAATTCGGGAGTGTAGCAGGTGGACGCGGCGTCGTCTTTGTGTTGTGCGGCCCACCTTGGGCGACACGTGGGCCCGACGGTAGGCGCGCGCGCTATGGTCCGTTGGTGAGGCAAGCATGGAACTCAGCCCGCGCGCGCTCGTCCGTCTCGTGCAGAACCCGCGGCCCGACTGCCGGGGATCCGAGCTGTGGGTCGAGCAGTGGAGCGGGGTCACGCTGCACGCGGAGCGCGGGCGCGTGGTGCACCACGAGGCGCGCGGCGGCGTCTCGGTTCGCGCCCGGGTGTGGACCGCCGACGGCCGGCTCGGCGAGGCGGCCGGCGACGCGCTCGAACAAGCCGAGGTCTTGCTGAGCCGCGCCGCGGAGGCCGCGCCGCTCGGGGCGCCCAACCCGTACGCGGGGCCGGTCGGGCCGACCGCAGCGCGTGGGCGCGGCCTCGGGATCGACGATCGGCGCTACGCCGGCCTGAGCGACGAGGATCGGGCCGAGGTGGTCGTCCAGATCGACCGTGAGGCGCGCGCCGATCGGCGCGTCATGCCCGGCGACGCCGTCTACGAAGACGCTCGGGCCCAGCGTGTGCTCGTCAACAGCCGCGCGCTGGCGCTCGAGGAGTGGTCGACGACGTTCCGCTGCCGGGTGCAGGGAGCCGTCGCGACGCCCGACAGGGAGATCGCGCTGTTGGAGCGCGTCGACGGCCGATCGTTCGCGTCGGTCGCGAGCTTCCCCATCGGTCAGTCGCTGACCGACCGCGCTTCGCTCCTGTGTGCGCCGGCCGGGGCGACCCCGTCCGGGCCGGTGCGCGTGGTGTTGCCCGCGCGCGTCACCGCGGCCCTGTTCGAGCGCATCGCGACGGTCTTCTCGTGGGCGGATCCGTCACGGTCGTTCCTCGGGCGCGGTCCGCTGCATCGGAAGCTGCACGTCATCGACGACGGCGGGCACCCGGGTGGGCTACGCAGCCGAGCGTTCGATGATCGCGGCGTTCCGCCCACGGCGGTCGTCCTGGTGCGCGAAGGGGTGCTCGACGGGCGTCTGATCGACGTGGAGTCGGCGCGCGCCGCCGATGTCGGCCCGTCTGGGCACGCGTGGGGGGGCGGCCTCGCGGTGTCGAACCTGCTGCTCCGTCAGGGCACGCGCTCGGTGGTCGCGTTGTTGTCGGAGCGCGCTGAGACGCCGGCGCTGGTGATCGACCACTTCGAGGACCTCGGGACGAGCCTCGACCTCGGCAGCGGCATGATGCGGGTCGTCGCGGCGGGATCGTGGCGTCGCGCGACCCGGCTCGAGGGCTCGGTGCGTCGCGTCGTGCTGGAAGCGGACCTCGGCGACGCGCTTCGCCGCCTGGTCGACATCTCCTCCGACACCGATCGGATCGGCTCGATCGACGCACCCGCCCTCGTTCTGGACGGGTTCGTCGCCGTGGGCTGACCGGCTACTCGATCGAGACCGAGCCCGACTCGTCGATCGACAGCGGCACCACCCCGAACGGGGTCTGTACGTCCATCTGCGCGCTCAGGCCGATGTCGAGCGGGCGCTTCTCGATGACGGCGGTGAGCACCTCGACGCCCGCGACCAACAGGTTCGCCGACATCGGCAGGGTGAGCGTCTCGGCGCTGGCCCCGTCGACCCCGCCCAGGCTCGGCACGAGGCCGGTCACCACGTCGGCGCCGTCCATCGACAGGTCGTAGTGGAACGCGTCGAACCAAAGCATCGAGCCGTGTTCGTTCTCGATGTCGAGGTCGAGCTCGAGCTCGGCGACGCCGGTGAGCACGTCGACCGAGGGCACCCGGAGCGCCTTGAACTTGAACTTCGGCGTGCGCACGGCCGGGAACTCGCCGGACTCGGCGTACGGCAGGTCGGCGACGCCGAGCGGCGTGTCGAAGCCGAACGAGCCCTCGAGGTCGAACCCGATGGTGTCGAGGCCCTTGGTGGCCTCGGTCAACGACCACGCGTCCGTCCACGCCATGCCGAGCGGCAGGTGCAGCTCGGTCTGCGCCTCCGCCTCCAGCGTGAACCCGTCCTGATGGTTGCCGGCGAGCAACGGCACGCCCGCGAACGCGAGGGTGTAGTCGTAGTTGTCGAGGCCGACGGTGATCGGGTTCGGGTTGTCGACCTTGAAGACGAAGTCGGCGTCGAAGCGCTCGAAGTCGAGAGAGGTCATGTCGAGGCGATCGAACACGACGGTCGGGATGACCTCGGAGCAGCCCATCACGAGCGGCAAGAACAGCAGCGAGAACCTCATCGGAAGAACCCCTCGATCGAGTGCACGAGCTGAGGCGCGCCGCCTCGTGCTCCCAACACCTGGGCCGTGGCGGCGACGTCCCCACCTACCCCAACGCACACCAGTTCATCCACGCGCAGGGCGTCGGTGAGGGCCGGTCCGGCGACGTCCTGGACGGGCGCGAGCGCGCTGAGCACGGCCGAATCGGGGTGAGCGACGGCGGGGGCAGCCTCGAGCGCGGCGCCGCCGATCCCGTCGAGGGTGGTGGTGACGACCGACCACGCGTCGTGCTCGCGGCCGGGGGTCGGCCACACCACGACCTCGAGGTGCGGCGACCGGCGCGGCAACGTGGGCGCGGGCGCGCCGGACCAATCGGCCGGCTGGTACGGCCCGAGCCCGACGACCGCGCGGCCGGCGCCCGCAGCGACGAGGGCGGCGTCGAGG
>CAIUDO010000474.1 GCA_903897935.1 uncultured Pseudomonadota bacterium | reverse complement strand
GCATTGCTCCCGTCGCCCGCTGGCGGGTCCCGCGCGAGGACGACGTCGCTCCTCGGTCACGTGCTCCAGCACGCTCCCTCCTCGCGAACGGCTCGGTCAACTTCGTTGACCGAGCCTCGCCGCCCTCGCACGGGCCTCGCTCAGCGGGCTCGGTCCGCAATGCCCTTCAGGCTGCTAGAGGAACCTCACGAGTTCGTGCCTCGCCTGAAGGTCCTGCATCGCGCTCTGACCGATCCGATCGCCGACGGCCACCCGCTGACGGCTGCACCGCTCGGCGTGAGTGAGCCGCCGTGCGGTTAGACGATGACGACCGCTGACGTTCGAACGCGCGACCGGAGACCTCCGTTGGACGACCTGCTGACCCGAGCGCGGCGCGCGCGCGCCTGCCGCGACGACCTCCGCCCCCTCGTGCGCGACCTTCCCCGATCCGACGACGACCTGTGGGCGCTGCTCCGCGCCGCGATCGCCGCTTACGACGCGCCGGCGTTCCTCCACCTCGCCCTCGCGGCCTCGTCGGCGCGGCGCGCCCTCCCGGCCGACGTGCTCGCGACCGGCGGCCCCTTCGTGCAGTTCCCCGAGGACCTGGCCGGGATCGCCGCGCGGGTCCCCCCCGACGAGGCCGTGGGCGCGTTGGTCGCCGTCGCCGAGCACCCGATGACCTATGTCGAGGTCGTCGCTGGGGCCCTGTTCACCGCGGCCGCGATCGCGGTGCAGCGTCGTGCGCCGGTCCCCCCGAGCGTCACGCGCGCGGCGCGGAGGTTCGCGCGCATGCCGGCCTCGTCGCACGAGGCGGCGTCGTTGCTCGGCGCCCTCCACGAGCTCGCGCCGGACCCGGGCCTCCAGGCCGTGCTCCCCCCGTTCGCGACCGACGACGCCCAACGTCTGGCCGGCATGATCGTCGACGCGCTCACGAAGGACCCGCTGGTGTCGCTGCCGGACCACCGCACGCAGACGCGCGGCGCCCCCGCTGCGCCGCCGGTCGCCCGCAACGCCGCTTGCCCGTGTGGCAGCGGCAAGAAGTACAAGAACTGCCACGAGGAGTCGGACCGCGCCGCGGCCGCCGCGCCGCCACCGACGCCGCCGTTGCCGAACACGGCAGACGAGGCCTTCGCGTTGCCCGGCCCCGACCTGCTCCGGCTCGACCTGCGCGACGCGCCCCCCGACGCGCGGCGCGCCGCCATCGAGGCGCTGGCCAACCTCGGCGCGCTCGAGCGGGTGGCCGAGCTGCTCACGATCACGCCGGACCTCGACGACGTCGGGTTGACGTGGGCCACGACGACCCTGCTGCGGCGCTGCGGCCCGCAGGCGATGGTCCGCCTCTCCGAGGTCGTGCCCGAGGCGCGGTGGCCGGTCTCCCTGCGGTTCGGGCTCGCCGTCGCTCGCGGGGAAGACCGGTTCGGCGCGCTCGAAGCCGCCGCCCGCGACTGCGTAGACGACCCGATGCACCTCGCCTTGGCCGTCGCGACGGTCAGCCCGCTGGTCGGCGTGCTGTTGGGACGGGCCTCGATGACGGTCGAGAGCGCGTGGGACGCGCTGGAGATGAGCGTCGAGCTCGAGAACCTCCGCGACGACCTCGGGCTCCCTGCGGTCGACCCCTGCTACGACGCCCCCTCGCCGAGCGCGCAACGCGCGCCCGACCACGACGACGAGCCCGATCCCGTCGACGTCCTCACCCAGCGACTGCGCGAGGCCGAGGCCGCCCTCGACGCCGAGCGCGGCCGAACCCGCGCCGAGGCGGCCGCCCGGGTGCGCGCCGAGGCCGCGGCCCGCGACCTGCAGCACCGCCTCCGGGAGGCCGAAGCCAGGGTGATCCCCGCCGCGGCCGCCGAGCCCGAGGAGCTGCGCGAGCTTCGCGCGCGTCTGGCCGAGCAGAAGCGTGAGCTCGTCGACCTGCACAACGAGCGCAACACCCTGCGCAAGGAGCTCCGCGCGCACGAGACGGCCGCGGAGGAGCCCGCCTCCGCGGAGGGCGTCGAGGCCGACCCCGACGACGACGACGACGTCCAGGGCGCCGAGATCGCCGGCGTCCAGCCGATCCGCATGCCCACCCTGCCGGTCGACTTCGCCGCCACCCTCGCCGCGGTGCCCGAAGCCGTCGCCCGCGCCACCCTGGCCCTCATCGGCGACCTCGCCGCAGGCCGCGCCACCGCCTACACCGGCGCCCGCCCGCTGCGCGGCATCCCGGACACCTGGCGCCAGCGCGTCGGCCGCAGCTACCGCTTGATCTTCCGCCCGTCCCCCGAGACGCTCGCCGTGCTCGATCTCGTGCACCGCCAGGAGCTGGAGACGCGCCTTCGGCGCCTACGATAAACACTGCTTCACCCGCCGCTTCCCCCCCGCACCGCGCGCGCGTGCTACGTTGCGCACCCTCGGGGGAGCCCTCATGCCGTTGCCAAGCCTCGCCGGATGCGCCTTGTCGTTGCTGTTCGGTGGATCCGACGCGCACGCAGCCGACATCCTGCTGTACGACGACAACTCGACCCGGCACTACGCCAAAGCCGCGCTCGACAAGCTCGGTCTGGCCTACGACACCGTCGGATCGGGCACGTTCACCAGCGCGATCTCGTCGGGCCGGTACGAGCTCGTCATCCTCGACATGCCGTCCAACGAGCCGACGGGCGCGTGGCAGTCTGCGATCCAGACCCACATCTCGGGGGGTGGCGCCGCGATCATGGGCTACTGGCAGATGCAGAGCCAGCCCACCCTGCGCGCCGCGTTCCAGGTCAACACCTTCACGTCGTTGTCGACGCCGGGGCGGTTGTACTGGTGGGACGCCGGGCACGACATCTTCACGACGCCCTATGCGGTCAACCCGATGACCACCTGGACCGACGCCTGGGCCGACGACGGCGACAACCTCGGCCCCACCGGCGGCGCCTACATGCCGGCGGGCTACTCCTCCGGGATCACCACCACCACCGGCGCGATCGCCATCGGCAACGGCGACCGCACCATCTACAACGGGTTCGTGTTCGACTCCTACACCGGGGATCAAGACGTCGACGGCACCGTCGACGTCGTGGAGCTCGTCGCGAACGAGATCATGTACGTGTACTTCCCGTGCGACGACGCCGACGGCGACGGCCACGACGACGACGCGTGCGGCGGCGACGACTGCAACGACCTGGTCGCCACCGTGTACCCGGGCGCCCCCGAGATCTGCGACGGCCTCGACAACGACTGCGACGGCATGATCGACGACGGCGCCGGCTGCTGCGACGACGCCGACGGCGACGGCTACGACGCCGCCGGCTGCGGCGGCACCGACTGCAACGACGCCGACCCCACCGTCTACCCGGGCGCCGCCGAGGCGTGCGACGGCCTCGACAACGACTGCAATGGCGTCGTCGACGAGGGCCTGCCGCTCACCGGCTTCTACCGCGACACCGACAGTGACGGGTACGGCAACCCGTCGTTCCGCGAGCTCGCGTGCGACGCCCCCCCCGGGTACGTCGCCAACGACGACGATTGTGACGATAGCAGCTCGCTGATCAACCCCGCCGCGCTCGAGATCTGCAACGACATCGACGACGACTGCGACACCCGCATCGACGAAGACGACCCCTCGCTGGATCCGGCCAGCACCCTCGACTACTGGGCCGACGACGACGGCGACGGCTACGGTGACCCCGCCACCGCGATCCGCTTGTGCGACCCCGAGCCCGGCTGGACCGGCAACGACGACGACTGCGACGACGCCGACCCGTCGGTCAACCCGCTCGCCTCCGAGGTGTGCGACGGCGTCGACAACGAGTGCGACGGCCTCGTCGACGACCTCGATCCGTCCGTGGATCCGGGCACCTACACCCCGTGGTACCGCGACGCCGACGCCGACAGCTACGGCGACGCCGGCGTGATCGACTGGTCGTGCGCGCCCGGGGTCGGCTACGTCGCCGACGATCAGGACTGCGACGACAGCGATCCGCTCGTCAACCCCGCCGCCCGCGAGGTCTGCAACGGCTACGACGACGAGTGCGACGGCCTCGTCGACGACGCCGACCCGTCGCTGGACCTCGCCAGCGCCTACGCCTGGTACGCCGACGCGGATGGCGACACCTACGGCGACCCCACCGTCGCCGAGTCGTCGTGCTTGCCGGGCCCCGGCTTCGTCGACGACAACACCGACTGCGACGACGGCGACCCGCTGATCCACCCCGGCGCCACCGAGGTCTGCAACGGCTACGACGACGACTGCGACGCCCTCGTCGACGACGCCGACGCCTCGCGTGACCCCGGCAGCGCCACGCCGTGGCACGCCGACGTCGACGCCGACGGGTACGGCAACCCCGGCTTGTCCCGCAGCGCGTGCGCGCCCCTGCCCGGTGAGGTCGAAGACGGCACCGACTGCAACGACACCAACCCGGCCGTCAACCCCGGCGCCACCGAGGTCTGCAACGGCTACGACGACGAGTGCGACGGCCTCGTCGACGACGCCGACCCCACGGTCGACCCGGCGTCGTTCGCAGACTGGCACCCCGACGCCGACACCGACGGGTTCGGCGACGGCGGCGCGTCGGTGGGCGCGTGCGCGCCGCCGGCCGGTCACCTCGAAGACGGCTCCGACTGCGACGACGCGAACCCGGCGATCAACCCCGACGCCGCCGAGGTCTGCAACGGCCTCGACGACGACTGCGACGGCGCGCTCGACGACGGAATCCCGCCCGTGTCGTGCGGCGTCGGCGCCTGCGCGCGCAGCGGCCCCGGCTGCGTCGCGGGGCGCCCGGCGACGTGCACGCCCGGCATGCCCAGCTTCGAGGCGTGCAACGGGATCGACGACGACTGCGATGGGATGATCGACGATGGTCTCCCCGCGATCACCTGCGGCGTCGGCGAGTGCCGTCGCACGGTCGCCGCGTGCACCGGCGGCGTCCCGGGCGTGTGCACGCCGGGCCCCGCGGTCGCCGAGGTCTGCGGCAACAGCCGTGACGACGACTGCGATGGCATGACCGACGAGGGGGTTACCTCCACCTACTACGCCGATGTCGACGGGGACCTGCATGGGTCGTCTGACCCGGCGGCCGAGCGACGAGATGCGTGTTCGGTCCCTAGATC
>CAIUDO010000473.1 GCA_903897935.1 uncultured Pseudomonadota bacterium | reverse complement strand
CGCCGAGCGCGGGGCCGGAGTGGCGCGGCGCCATCGCGCCGTCGTCGCCGTCATCATCGTCGAGCTCGACGCGCACCGGGATGGCGTCCGGCCTCGCGACCCGCGCGACGACCGGCGCGGTGGGCTGCGCGCGCTCGACGCCGTTGCCGCTCGGCGGGTCGAACGCGAATTCGTCCGTATCGTCGAACTCGATCTCGACGGCGGGGGGACCGACGGGGGCGTCGTCGATCGGCAACGACAGCGGCCTGGGGGGCATCGGGGGCTCCAGCGGTGGGGGGGCGGGCGGCCCGTCGGGCGCCGTCGGGGAGACGGCTGGGTCGCGTGGGGGGGAGGTCGGCGCGGCGCCGTCCACATCGGAGGATAGCGCGGCGAGAGCGGGTGCGGCTACCTCCCCGCGACCCGCGCGCGTGGGGCGACCGAAGGTCATCCCGGCCCCGTCCGGGGTGCGCGAAGCCGCCGGGCGGAGGGCCGCGACCGGAACCTCGTCGTCTACCGACGGGCGCACGACCGGCAGCGGCTCTTCCGGCAGCGGCGCGCGGACCACCCGCGGCTCGATCCGGGCCGGGCGGTCGACACGAGGCACCGGCACCTCGGTCGGATCCGACGGATCCGCCTCTTCGGACGGCTCGGAGACGTCGGCGACCACCTCCTCGGGCTGCTCGACCGGCTCCGCCTCGGTGGGCTCACCGGACAACCACGCGACGAGGGCCCGCCGGTCCGACGCCTCCCCAGCGCGGCGCGCCAAGCCGATCAGGGCGTGCCGCGCCGCGTCGAGCGACTCGAACCGGTCGGCCTTCACCGGCTCCGTCATGCGGCGCAGCACCCGCCCGAGCGCCGGCCACTGCGCGTCGATGGCCGCGGTCCCGTCGAACGGCCGGCCCGTCACGAGCGCGACCGCGAGCGCGCCGATCGACCATTGATCGGTCGCTTCGTCGAGCGCGCGGTCAGGGATGGCCCACGCCGCGGGCGCCGCGACGGGCGCGCCGAAGCCCCACACCACGAGGTGACCGTCACGGGCGACCCACACGCAGCCCGGCCACAGGCGCCCGTGCACGAGGCGCCGCTGGTGGGCGTGCCCGACGGCTTCGCACAGGTCGATGACGAGGTCGAGCAGCGTGGCCGGACTGAGCGCGAGGACGCGGTCCCGGCGGCCCTCGACCACCAACGTGAGCGGCCACCCCTCCGACGCGCCCACGACGTAGGCGCCCGACCCCTCGAAATAGCCGAGCGCTACGGGGATCCGCGGGTCGTCGAGCCGCGCGAGGGCGTCGTGGGCGGCGCGTTGGCCCGCGCGGCCGATGCGGTCCGCGTCGGGCGGCAACACCGACACCCATGCACGCTCGGACGCCGCGCGAGGGGCGCGGCTGCCGGCAGCGCGCGCGCGACCCGCGACGGGCCCGACGGCGACGGTCCACGTGCCCGCCGCAGGCACGTCGGCCGCCGACTCGATCTGCCACGCGCCCACCCGCATGCCCGCCCAGCTCATGCCCCAGCTCCTCACCCTGTCGGGCCGGTCGAGATAACGCAACGAACCACGCCGCAGCGCCGCGGCGG
>CAIUDO010000472.1 GCA_903897935.1 uncultured Pseudomonadota bacterium | reverse complement strand
GGGCGGCCGGCGCGGCGGGGCGGCTCGCCTGGGCGCGCGCCTTCGCTTCTTCCGCGAGCTTCTTGGCCAACGCGACCGGATCGACCTTCGGGGCCGCCGCCGCCGCGGCGGCCGCCGCGCGCGCCTTCGCTTCTTCCGCCAGCTTCTTCGCGAGCGCGACGGGGTCGACCGCCGGCGTCGGCGCCGCCACCGGCACCACCTCGACCGGCGCCGCCACGACGACGGGTTCGGGCTCCAACCCCGACGGCGGCTCCGGCTCGTCGTCGAAGTCGGCGTGCACGACCTCCATGCTGGCGGTCTCTTCGGACCCGCCGGGCTCGATCGGCTCGGCGAGCAGATCGCTGGTGGGAGCGTCCATCAGCGCGCGCGCGGCGTTGAGGCGCGCCGCCGCCTGCTCAGCGAGCCGGCGCGCGAACGCCTGCGGGTCGTCCATCGCGGCGTCGATCGCGTCGACGTCGACGTCGTCCGGGATCAGCGTGTGCTGGCCCGAGTTCGGCACGTCCGTCGGGTCGCCGGCGGCCATCATCCCAGGCGGGAGCGGCAAAAAGCCCAGCGGGGGGGCGCTCTGGCCGCGGCGGGGATCGGTGGGATCAGATCCGGACATCTCGTGGTCCTCCGGCCACTCCGTTATCCGAGGCGCGCCCGAGCTACGGCCGTCCAGGCCAGGAGATCGTCAATCATGGCCGGCGCGACCGCGCAAACCCCGACCGTGCACCTCGTGCGCCACGCCCAGACGGCGTGGAACGCACAAGGCAGGTTCCTCGGCGCGACCGACCTGCCGCTCGACGAGGTCGGCCTCGCGCAAGCCGCGGCGCTGGCGGCGTCGTGGCAGCCGCGCCCCGAGATCATCGTGTGTTCGCCGCTCGCCCGCGCACGCCAGACCGCCGCCGCGCTCGGGCCGTACGAGGTGGACGACGACCTGCGCGAGCTCGACCAGGGGGCGCTGGAGGGGCAGACCGTCGCGGACGCGATGGCGTCGTACCCGTCGTTCTTCGCGGCGTGGGCGGCCGACCCGGGCGCCGTCGACGTCCCGGGCGGCGAAGGGCTCGCGGCGGCGCAAGCCCGCGCGGTCGCCGCGATCCTGCGCGCCGTCGACCGGTGGCCGGACCGCTCGATCGTCATCGTGAGCCACCAGCTCGTGCTCGCGGCCGCCCAGGCTGCCCTCGTCGGGGCGCCGCTGCGCGGGTGGCGGCGCTTCTCGTTGCCCCACGCGGGCCGGGTCGCCTTGGTGCCCTCCCCCGACGGATGGTCATTCGAACCACGGTGATCCCCTCATCCGCACGCGTGCGGTCTCGTGTTGCATCCATGAGCACACTCCCCGGATACGACACAGATTAGCAGCCTGAAGGGCATTGCGGACCGAGCCCGCTGAGCAAGGCCCGTGCGAGGGCGGCGAGGCTCGGTCAACGCAGTTGACCGAGCCGTTCGCGAGGAGGGAGCGTGCTGGAGCACGTGACCGAGGAGCGACGTCGTCCTCGCGCGCGGGCGACGGGAGCAATGCCCTTCATGCTGCTAGCCCGAGGCGTTCGACTCGGCCGGCGAGCGTCGTGCGGGTGCCTCCCGGGCGCTCGCGTTACCCACCCACCGAGGACGCCCGTGACGACGACCCGCGCGACGATCCTGGTGGTCCACCCCGCGTCCGACGTGTGCTTACGGCTGCGGGCCGGCCTGCGCGCGCACCACGACGTGCTGATGGCGCGTTCGCTCTCCGAAGCGAAGGATCAAGCTCGTACGCCCGTCACCGCGGCGCTCGTGGCGTTCGACCTGCCCGACGCGCCCGCGGGTCAAGGAGTCGCCGCCACCGCCGCGCTGCTGGCGGGGGCGCCCACCATCGCGCTCGCGCCCGCGGCCGACCGCGCCTCCGCCGACGCCGCACGCCGCCAAGGCGCCGCCGGGTGCGTCGCCGTCGACGCCGACCGCGCCGCGTTGTTGACCGAGATCGAGCGCGCCACCACCCGCGGCCCGGCCCCCGCGGACCCGCCGCGCAACCAGCGCCGCGACAAGTACGAGTTCTCGCAGCTCACGTCGCAGAGCCCGAGCATGCTCCGGGTGTTCGACCAGATCCGCGCCGTCGCGCCCACCGACGCGACCGTGCTCGTGCTCGGGGAGACCGGCACCGGCAAGGAGCTCGTCAGCCGCGCGATCCACCACCGGAGCCGGCGCCAGGCGCGCCCGTTGATCTCCGTCAACTGTGGGGCGTTCGCCGAGAGCCTGCTCGAGAGCGAGCTGTTCGGGCATGAGAAGGGCGCGTTCACCGGCGCGTCCGAGCGGCGCCAGGGCGTGTTCGAGATGGCCGACGGCGGCACCCTGTTCCTCGACGAGCTCGGGGAGACGTCGCTGGGCGTGCAGGTCAACCTGCTGCGCGTGCTGGAGACGATGCGGTTCCGACGCGTCGGCGGCCGCGACGAGGTCCAGGTCGACGTGCGCATCGTCGCCGCGACCCACGTCGCGCTGGAGCGGGCGGTGCGCGACAAGCGCTTCCGGGAGGACCTGTACTACCGGCTGAACGTGTTCCCGATCCCGCTGCCCCCGCTGCGGGAGCGTCGCGAGGACATCCCGCTGCTCATGCGCAACTTCCTCGAAGAGACGGCGCAGGATTATGGCCTCGAACCCCCACATGTCTCGCCGGAGGCGCTGGAGCGCGCGCTCGCGTACCCGTGGCCGGGCAACGTCCGGCAGCTCCGCACCCTCTGTGAGCGATGGGTCATCACCCGACACGGTCAGCGGCTCGAGGTCGGCGACCTACCGAGCGAGATGGCAGGCCCGTCGCCGGCGCGGGTCGGCGACGCGCCGAAGGTGCTCGACCTGAGCAGGTCGCTCGCGGACAACGTCGGACCGGCGCTGAGCGCGATCGAGCGTGATTATCTGGCGGCGCTGCTGGATCGGCACGGCTACCGGATGGACCGCACCGCCGCCGCGGCGGGCATCTCGCGCCGCACGTTGTTCAACAAGATCAAGGAGTATGGGCTCCCCAGCCGGAAGCCCACCCCCGACCGCTGAACCGGACTACAAGCAATGCAGATCACTTGGCCGAGAAATAGCGGAGCAATCAGCAATCAGGTATGGCAGAAGGCGCCCGAGGACCTTCACGAAGGGTCGTCGAGGTGAAGAAGATGCTCACGGCGCTTCATCGGAAGCTGACGGCTGACGGCTGATAGCTGACGGCCGCTCGCCGCAATCACCTTACGTGACCGGCAGTGGGTCTACAAGCAGGCGTCGTTCGGCAACCCGGGGGTGCCCGGCTCGCCGCCGGTGCTGACGATCGAGGTCTGCGTGCACCACTGTGCTTGATCGTCGTTCGCCGCCGCGTCGAGCACCTGGACGCCGATCGCGGCGCCGGAGGTGAACCACTCGGACGAGTACCGGACCTCGTCGATCACGGTCCCGTCGGGGCGTGACAAGATGACCTCGTCGTCGCCGTTGCCGAGGGCGAGCGCGTCGGCCGACTTACGCTTGAACGGCGCGTCGCACGGGACACCGCCGTTGAGCAACACCGACATCTCGGCGCACAACACGAGGTAGTCGTGCCCGTCCACGATCAACGGGCCGTCGAGCGCGTAGAAGTCGAAGTCGAGGTCGTGGAACGAGTACCCGGTGACGTCGAGCGGGTACGACGCGGTGTTGTACAGCTCGACCCACTCGCCCATGTCGTCCGCGACGACCGACGGGTTGATCATCATCTCCGAGAACACGAGGTCGCCCGGCTCGGGCTCGACCGGGGGCAGCTCGGTCTCGCCCGTCTCCGCCGTCTCTACGGGCTCGGTCTCGATCGGGCCGGTGTCTTCGAGCGTGAGCACGTGCACCGTGACCGAGTCCGACCCGATCTCACCGTCGAGATCGGCGGCCGAAAGCGTGACGACGTGGGACCCGATCGGCAACACCGCGAACACCGCCGAGGAGCCGTCGCCGCTGATCGCGCCCTTCAACGCGCCCACGGTGTTGGCCGACCAGGTGAACACGAGGTCGTCCGCGGCGGTGGTGGTGTCGGTCGCGACGCCGCGGAAGCTGATCTCGGTGCCCGGCGCGTACGAGGAGCCGTCTTCCGGGGCGGTGATCGTGACCGACGGGGTGCCGAGCGGCCCGACGAGGCGCCAGCCGAGCGTGGCGTCGGCCGACTCGCCGTCTGTGTCGACCGCGGTGAGGGTGACCGTGTGGTCACCGAGCGTGAGCCCTTCGACGTCGAGGTCGAGGGTGACGGCGCCATCGGTGCCCGCCGACGCCGGCATCGCCTCGCCGCCGTCGACCCGCCACGTGACCGTCAGGTCGCCCGGGGCGTCGAACTCGTCCGCGACGAGGCCAGCGAACGGCTGCAGCCCCTGCCCCTTGCGCAGCTCGGCGCCTTCGTTCGGCGTGTTGATCTCGACGGTCGGGGGCTCGGGCAAGCGGCGGATGCCGTTGTCGCTGCGACAACCGACGATGACGAGCACGAACGCAGGCGACAGACGCACGGGACCTTCCAGTTCGACGCGCGCCCTTTAGCCGGCTGACGGGTGATGGCCAACGGCGAGGCTCTTGGGTGTGACTCGCGCGACCGGCAGGGCTACTCCAGCGCGAGCCGATCGGGGTCCTGGCGGGCGTCCCACACCCGAAGCACGAGGATCACGTCGTCATCGGCGAGGCGGTACACGATCGGGAACGAGCCGACCACGAGGTAGCGGTACCGCAGCGAAGTCTGGATGGACTTGCCCCATGTGGGGGCGATCCCGCAGGTTCGCGACGGACGCATGCACCCTGGCCGAGAAGCGCCGCGCCGCCAAGTGAGCGGCATTCGCCGCTAAGGGTCCTCGCCCGGCCCCACGAGCATCGAGTCGGCGGCCGAGGTGTCATCCGCTATTCCCAAGGTTCATCGACCTGACAGCCAACGGCGAACGCGAACGGCTCGTTCGAGACCTACGTGCCGAACAGATCGAGCTGGCCGGACGGGCGACGAAACGGCGACGGATCCGGCGGTTGCCACGGCGCACCGAATCGCAGCCGATCACGCCACACCGAGAACAGGTCGCGCATCGAGATCCACACGGGATCGTCGTCGCGGCCCTCGAACCGCGCGCCGAAGCGGGCCTCGTTCATCACACCACCCCGAAGTCGCAGGATCCTGGTCAGGATCGCCTCGGCACGCAGCGGTAGCGCCTCCCGCAGGCGACGCGGGAACACCTCCGCGACCGCACCCGGCAGGCGGATCGGGATCATCCACGCCCAGCGCGCCCCGGCGTCGCGCGCCGCCTTGAGCACGTTCGGGATCTGCTCCGTTCCGATGCCGGGGATCACCGGGGCCACCGACACCCCGACCGGCACCCCTGCGGCCGCGAGCTGCGCCATGGCGGCGAGGCGCACGTGCGGCGACGGCGCGCCGGGCTCGAGCGCGCGCGCGAGCGCAGGGTCGAGCAACGGCAACGAGAACGTCACCGCGCTGGCACCGAGCGCAGCGAGCTCGACGAGCAGGTCGAGGTCGCGCACCACGAGCGGCGACCGCGTGATGACCGCCACCGGGTTGCGGTAACGGGCGCACACCTCCAAACACGCGCGGGTGAGGCGGAGCCGCCGCTCGACGGGCTGGTAGCAGTCGGTCACCCCGCTGAACATGACGTGCGCGCCCGCCCACGACGGCCGCTCGAACGCTGCGGCCAGGAGCTCGCCCGCGCGCGGCTTGTAGACGATCGTGCGCTCGAAGTCGGTGCCCGCGCCGTACCCGAGGTACTCGTGCGTGGGGCGCGCGTAACAATAGGCGCAGGCGTGCGTGCAGCCACGATAAGGGTTGACCGACCACGAGAACCCGATGTCCGGGCTGTCGTTGTGGGCGAGGATCGACGACGACGCGTCTTCGATGAGGCGCAAGCGCGCCTTGTCCGGCTCGACCTCCCACTCGATCGAGCGTGGGTCGAACCGGTTCGCGGGGTTCCATGGGCGACTGAACATTAGTTCATGTAACAAGGCGCGGCGCAGACGGGCACCCGCCGCGGGTGGTGGGTAGTGGAGCGCACCAGGAGGCTCGGATGAAGGTCGTGTACGGCGTGGTCGGCGAAGGCATGGGGCACGCGACCCGCGCGGTGAACGTCATCCAACACCTGCTGGGGCGCGGCCACCAGGTGCTGGTCGCGGCCTCCGGGACGGGCGCGCCGGCGCTGCTCACCGCCCGCCTCGGCGGCGCGGCGACGGTGCGGCCGATCGAAGGCCTGCACTTGTCGTGGCGCGCCGGGCGGCTGTCGACCCGGCAGAGCATCCGGGACAACCTCGCGCTCGCACGCGCGCGCTGGCGCCTGAACGACGAGGTGCTCACCGAAGCCGACGATTGGGGCGCCGAGGCCGTGGTGTCGGACTTCGAGTCGCTCACGGCGTTCTACGCCCGCAGTCGGGACCTGCCGCTGCTCGCGGTCGACAACTGCCAGGCGCTCGTCCGCCTCGACCACCGCGCGATCGGCGGAACGGGCGGCCTTCCTGGGGTGCGCGGCGCCCGCGCGGTGACCCGCGCGCGCACCCCGGGCGCCGATCACTACGTCGTCACAAGCTTCTTCCCGGCCCCTACCCGGCGCCCGCGCACCACCGTCGTCCGGCCGATCCTCCGGCCCGAGGTCCTGGCCGCCGTCCGCGCGCCGGGCGCCCACGTGGTCGTGTATCGGTCGTCGCTCATCGACGCGCTGCTCGACGCGCTGCGGGCCGTCCCGGAGGTGCCGTTCAAGGTGTACGGCACCGGGCGGGTCGGTCAGGAGGGCCACATCGAGCTGTGCGCGTTCGACGACGCGCGCTTCGTCGACGACGTGCGCACCGCCAGGGCCGTGATCGGCGGCGCCGGCTTCTCGTTGATGACCGAGGCGCTGCACCTGGGCGTCCCGATGCTCGCGGTGCCGCTCGCGGGGCAGGCCGAGCAGCACCTCAACACGCGCTGGCTCACCCACCTCGGGTACGGCGAAGGCGCCGAGTCGCCCGACGCGCCCACCATCCGCGCGTTCCTCGGGCGCGTCGACGGGTACGTGGCCGCTTTGGAGCGCTACCCGCGTGGCGGTAACCAATCGGCGTTCGACGCCGTGATCACTGGCTCGGGCGCCGCCGCGACGACCCGGCGTGAGCCGCTAGCCCTTGAACAAGCGATCAGCAGCCAGCGGTCAGCGGTCAGCCCGGACAAAGCAATGCATCGCTCAGCGGCAGTCGACCGGGTTGTTCGCGTTCAGGTGAAGGGCGGTTGGGTCACTATCGCGCGATTATCAAGCTGGAAGCTG
>CAIUDO010000471.1 GCA_903897935.1 uncultured Pseudomonadota bacterium | reverse complement strand
GCACGTCGAAGCCGTCGACCAGCAGGTGGCGGAACCGTTCCGGGGGGAGGGGTATCTTGGGGACCGCGGCCGCGGCGCGCTCGGCGGCGCCGTCGTACGACGCGTTCCCGCTCGGCGTCGAGATCCCGACGCGTGTGACGGTGCCGTCGGCCTCGACCTCGACCGATACGATGCAGGAGATGCCAGGGTTCTGCTCGCCGATGGTCGGCAGCGGTGAGAACTCGGCCATGAAGAGCTGCTGGAGCTGCTGCTGGTAGCGGGCCCACTCGGGGTCGCCGATCGAGCCGCGCCCCATCGCCGAGATCGCCTCGTCGCTGGTCGCGTTCGGGTCCGACGCGAGGCGGTCGAACGGGCCGTCCGGGGCATCGGCCAGCAGGTCCTGCAGCGCGAGCTGCTTGAGCAGCTCCGCGCGGTCCGGGGGCTTCGGCTTGTCCGGGTCGATCTCGCGGTCCTTCACGCCCTCGGTCAGCTCGGGCTCGGGCTCGTGGATCTTGAGGTCCGACTCCCGGATCGGCGCTGGGGTCTCGGCCTTCGGGACGTCGCCGCGCGCGACCTGCGCCTTCATGGCCCGCTCGGGCAGGCGGGTCGCCGACTTCGGCAACACCACCATCGAGACCTCCATGACGTCGCGCGGGTCGATGCGAGGCGCCGGCGCGGGAATCAGCCACGCGGCCAGCGCGACGACGCCGACCAGGGCGACGTGGCCCGCGCCGCTGAGCACGACCGGGAGCACCAGCTCGGGGGAGTTCGCGGCGCGCGTGCTCATGGTTCCTCCGGCGACCCAGGCTCGAACACCAAGCCGACCCGCGGCATGCCCGCTTGCTTCGCGGCGCCCAACAGGCGCGCGACCTCACGGTAGGGGACTTCGCCGTCCGCCTTCACGAACACCGGCTGGTCCGGGTTCGCCTCCGCGATCGCCCGCAGCTTCGTGGGCAGCTCGTCCCACGGGACCTCGTTCTCGTTGAGGTAGAAGTTGAGCTCCGCGTCGATGCCCAGCACGAGCTGCGCCTCGGTGGTGTCGAGCGGGGGCGCGTCGGCCTTCGGCAAGTCGACCTCGACGCCCGCGTTGTTCAGCATCGGCGCCGTCACCATGAAGATGATCAGCAGCACGAGCATGACGTCGACGAGCGGCGTCACGTTGATCTCGGCGAGCGGCTGCCCGGACCCGGCTTGCATGGCCATCGCCCGACCCTCCTACTTGAGGTGACGCTTGACGATGTTGAGGAAGTCCGCCGAGAAGTTGTCCATCTCGGCGTTGAGCACGCGGATGCGGGCCAGGAACGTATTGTACGCCATGACCGCAGGGATCGCGGCGACGAGGCCGACCGCGGTGGCGATCAGCGCGTGCGCGATGTCTGGGCCGACCACCTGGATCGTGGCCTGGCCCGCGGTGCCGAGCTTCTGGAACGCGCGCAGGATGCCCCACACCGTCCCGAACAAGCCGATAAACGGCGCAGTGGACCCGGTGGTGGCCAAGAACGACACGTAGCGCTCGAGCAGCGTCGACTCGTTGAGCGCGGCGCGCCGCAGCGTGCGCACGAGGTTGTCGATCGCGTCTTCTTTCTGGCCGGAGGCCGTCGCTTTCGCGAGCTCCTGGTACCCGGCCTTGAACACCTCGGCGACGGGCGAGCGACCGAACCGGCCGGCCTGCTCGTACACGGCGTCGAGGCGCTTGCTGCGCCAGAACACATCCAGGAACGACGCAGACTCCCGTGACGCGCTCCGGAGCTGGAGCGCCTTGCTCCCGATGATCGCCCAGCACCCGATCGACATCGCGACGAGGACCAGGAGCACGAATTGCACGATGATGTCGGCGTCGAAGACGAGCGACCACACGTCGAGCGCAGTGGATGACGATTCAGCCGCGGCGGCGGCCGGGATCAAGGGGAACACGGGGGGCTCCAGGGGGAGGGAGTCCAGGGAGGAGGGGCGATTCGTTATCATGGCGACGGCGTTCGCGCCGCGGGTTAAGCGCCCAGGTGACCGTCAATAAGCGTCGGATTCCTTGGTCGTGGCTCGTGATCGCCCTCGTTTCGGGTGGAGCGTTGCCCTTCGTGCTCGCGCGTCCGGTGCAGCGCCTCGTGCTCGGCAGCCCGCCGTCGATCCTCGTCATCACGCTGGACACCACGCGCGCCGATCACCTCGGTTGCTACGGATACGAAGGCGCCGAGACCCCGACCCTGGACCGGCTCGCGTCCGAGGGCACCCGCTACGTACGCGCCTACGCGTCGGCGCCGCTCACCATCCCGGCCCACGCGACCCTGTTCACGGGCACGTACCCGCCGACCCACGGCGTGCGGGACAACGGGGACTTCGTCGTGCCCGACCGCGCCGTCACGCTCGCCGAGCGGCTGTCCGAGGTCGGGTACCACACGCTGGCCTTCACCGCGGCGTTCCCGACCCGGCGCCGCTGGGGCCTCGACCAGGGGTTCGACGTGTACTCGGACCCGCTCGCCGACCTGCCCACGCGGCTGAACTGGCGCGACGAGCGCGACGCCAAGGAGGTCGTCGACGACGCGATCGCGCACCTCGAGGTCGCAGACGGGCCGGTGTTCGCCTGGGTGCACCTGTTCGACGCGCACTGGCCGTACGAGCCGCCCGAGCCGTGGCGCACGCGGTTCGCGGACCGGCCGTACGACGGCGAGATCGCCTACACCGACGCCATGCTCGCGCGCCTGATCGAGGCCTGGGACGCCCGGTTCCCCGACAGCGTCGTGGTGGTCACCGCCGACCACGGGGAGGGCCTCGGCGACTCCGGCGAGCTTACCCACGGGTTCTTGCTGCACGACGCGACCCTGCGGGTGCCGCTGATCCTGCGTGGGCGGGGCGTGGCGCAAGGCGCGGTGGACCGCGATCCCGTCGGGCACGTCGACGTGGTGCCCACGCTGCTCGCGTTGGTCGGGATGCCCGTCGACCGCTCGCTGCCAGGCGCCGACGTGCGGATCGGAGGCTCCGACGCCGTCTACTCGGAGGCGCTCACCGGCCAGTTCGCGCTCGGGACGAGCCCGCTCCGCAGCTACACCGATGCCGCCGGGCGCCTCGTCGACGGGGGGTGGTCGGGCTGGTACGCCGCGGACGGCGCCGAGATCGCGCGGTCGCCGACCCGTCGCGACGCCGAGACCGTCGTCGAGCAAGCGCGCCTCGCGTCCATGGTCGCGTCGTTCCCCGAGCCGGGCTGGGAGGAGGCGTCGCTCGGCGCTTCGGAGCGCACGTTGCTCGCCGCCCTCGGCTACGTCGGGGGCGACCCGGTGTCGCCGCCGGGGGCGGTCGATCCGCGCGACGTCATCGACGTGATCCCGAAGACGTGGCGCGCGCGCGAGCTGCTCCGGCTTGGCCTGATCACACCTGCGAGCGCGCTCATCGACGAGGTGGCGTCTCGGATGCCCGACGCGTTCGGGGTCGAGGTGCTGCGCGTCGACGCGCTGCGCGCGCAGGGGCGCATCGCTGAGGCCGCCGAGGCGACGGTCGCGCTCTACTTGCGGGCGCCCACCGCTACGCTGGCGTTGCAAGCGGCGGATCTCGAGCTGTCGCGCGGCGCGTGGGCCGACGCGGCGTCGTGGTACGAGGAGGCGCTCGCGCTGCAGCCCGCGAGCCCGGAGGCGATGGCGGGCCTGGCGCGGGTGGCCGCGACGCTCGGCGACGTCGACGCCCTGGAGGAGATGGCGGCGCGCTTCCTGGTGATGTACCCGGATCATGCCGAGCTCCAGCTCATCCTCGCCGAGGGGATGGTCGCCGACGGCCGGCCGGATGAGGGGCTCGCGCTCGCGGTGCGGGCCCGATCGATGATGCCGTACGATCCTTGGGCGTTCGCGGTCGTCGCCCGCTGTCAATGGGCCCGCGGCGACGCGAACGCCGCGATCGACACCATGCTCGACGCGATCCGGCTGGAGCCGTACGCCGCGGGCCCGCGGGTCGAGCTGGCGGGCTGGATGCTCGAGGTCGGGCGCTCCCACGAGGCCGTCCGCATGATCGCGCCCCTTCGCCGCTTATTCCCGGACGATCCCTGGGTGGAGACCGCCGCCCGGATCACCCAGGATCAGCTTGACGCGGAGCGCGCAGCGGGCAAGCCGAGCCCGTACTGGCGGAGCAACTGGATGCTCCGCCGGTACAACCCGTGGGCGTGGATGCTCGCGCTCGACCCGACCAAGGTGAAGCCGCCCAGCGGCACCGTCAACGCGCCCGAGTCGCCGCGGGTCACGCCTGGTCTGTGAGCGGGCCGTCGGGATGACGGTATCTTGACAGGGGCTACCGCCCAGGTCGCCGTTACTCGCGAGCCGGGAGGTCGGATGGGCCGAGCGCTACGCCGCTGCGGGATCGGAGCGCTCGCCGTGCTCGCCGGCTGTGGAGGGCGCGAGGAGATCTCGTGGCTCGAGGGCTTCGACTACGGCTGGCAGCTGTTCAACCACCGGGTGTCCACGCTCGACGTCCGGGTCGCGGACGGCGCGGCCACCGTGGCGGTCGTCGGGGGCACGTCGACGACCGGGGTCCCGCTCGGTGATCTGCCGCAAGCGTGCGATCCGGACACATGCGCCGAGTTCCCGTTCGTGGACACAGCTGATGTCGGCGTTCGATGGGGATCCGCCGAGACACGGTCGGCGGTGGGCGTCGGCTCGATCACGCTCGAGGTCGGCGCGGACGGGGCGAGCGGCGAGGTCGAGGTGCCGCTGTCGCGTCGTGCGAACGAGGCGACCGCCGTGCTCAACGGCTTCGCGCTCACCACCGCCGCGGCCCCGATCGAGTGCTACGACCCGGCGTTCGGGTGGCACCCCCGGCGAATCCGGCTGTCGCTCGGCGCTGCCACCGTGGACGGGGACGTCGCGATCGTGCCCGTCGAAGCCATCTTCGAGGCCGGAGCGTCGCTCGAGGCCGAGCGCGCCTGCATCGACGCGGTCGCGGCGCAGGCGGTCGTTGGGGTGCGCCTCGACGTGCTGGTGGTCGGCGGGTCGTCGTCGCAGGCCACCGTGGCCGGATCCGCGTCGTTCGGCTTCTCCGGGAGCGCGACGGATCCGGGCGAGCAGGCGCTGCCTGACCCGGCCGCGTGGGACGTCGGGGTGGCCGCGGAGCGCGCTCTCGTCGGGTGGTCGACGGTCGACTTTCAGCTTCATACCACGGATCCCGACGGTCGTGGCGCCTACCTGCGCACGCTCGGCTTCCACGCAGACGCGGTGGCCGGCGTCGCGGAGGGATTCGCTACAAACTACTCTCCGGGCACGCAACTGTCCGGGTTCGACTACACGTTCGAGGGCGTGGTCGAGGCGGTCGACCTCGGCGCGGACGTCAACCGGGGGCTGCTCGAGGTCACGTACGAGATCGTGCTCGACGACGACGGAGCGGCCGTCCCGATGGTGTGGGAGATCTGATGATCATGTTGTTCTCGATGTTCTCGTGTACCGAGGCGCCCTCGGCCTCGACGGTGGTGGAGGAGGCGGAGGCCGCCCCAGCGCGCGCGACGATGCCGCCTGGCCGTACCGCGCGCCCCGGGCAGGGGGGTGGACAGCGTCGGGAGAACGGGCCGCAACCCGTCAACCCGGCGACCGGCGTCGTCGGGCCGAGCCCCGTTCCACCGCCAGGCCAGGTCGACGTGTACCTCGCTGCGGGGCCGGAAGACGACCTCGGCGCGTGCCAGTTCTCGCCGCGGTCGTACGCGAGCACCACCAACTGCTCGTTGTGGCGCCTGCGGTGGGACCTCGGGGCCGCGACGGCGGTCGACCACGCCTCGGTCGTTCAGTCGTACGACCAGATCGGGGCGTCGATGCCGACGATCGACCGCACCGGGCAGTGGCTCGGGTACATCCGCGGGAACAAGAGCATCGGCAACAGCGTGTTCGTCAAGCCGACCGGCTCGTCGAGCGGGCTCGACCATGGCGTCGAGTGGACCGTTGGCGCCGGCACGGTTCGCTTCCCGACGTGGTTGCACGACGGTACCGTTCTGTACGGCACCAGCGACCGCACCGCCGCCTGCGTCACCGCGGACGGGCGCTGCGAGCGGCGTCCGTACTGGTCGAACATCGGGCAAGTTCGTGAGGGGCAAGAGCCAGGGTTGTTCCTCGGTAGCGGCGCGGGCGGTGGGAGCTGGTCCGATCCAGCGCAGAACCCGATCGACCCGCGATACCTCGCCATGCACGCCAGCTTCGTCGAGGGAGACGTCGACGCATATCCGACGTGCGACCCGAGCTCCGGCTTGGGGACCCAATGCAGCCTGGTGCCGGTGCGTGAGGCCCCGACGCTCACCGTGGTGGACATGACCGATCGGTCGTCGTGGCGGTACCACCTGACGAACGACGAGCCGGAGCGGAGCGTACCGCTGTCGGGGTGTGGCCACGCCGCGTGGAGCCCAGACGGCAAGACGCTGCTGTGCACCGAGCACAAGACGAAGGCGCTGGATGAGGTCGGGGTCGCGAGCCGACTGTATCGGGTCGCGTTCGACCCGACCGCGCCGAAGGGCGACGTGAACCTACGGACGGCGCCCCTGTTCCCCCACGCGCCGGTCCGCGACCTGTTCCCGCTGCCAGAAGGGCAGGCGTGCAGCGAGCTCGTCTACAAGTACGCCGAGTTCTGCGCGGACCCCGGCTTGGTCGTCGCGACGGTGACGTGCGACTGCGCCACCCCGGCGTGCCTCGAGCGGGCCAGGGAAGGGGCCCCCTCGTGGGTCGCGTTCGCCCGCATCTTGCTGGTCGACTTCCGCGAGCCTGGTGTGAGCCGCGTCCATGACCTGACCGGCGCCCTCGAGCAGCGACTATCGGCGACGTCCGGTGACTTGCGGTCGTTCACCGCGACGTGCCGCGGGCCTGCCTGACCTCGCCGGCGCCGGTCGTTGGCCCGCTGTCGCGCGCCTGCTTACCCAGGGCGCCGTGAGGGACTCGGTGTCGATCGCACAACATCTGGACCGCCTCGCCGCCTACGGGGCGATGGCCATTCGTGTGGTTCCCGTCGAGGGAGACCCAGAGGACCTGCTCGGTGAGGGCGGGGCGCTCGAGCGGGTGTTCGAGCACGACGGGCCGGACCGGCTCGCGGCGGTGCTCGGCGACGCGCGCGTCGCCTCCGTGCTGCTCGCCGACGGCCCGCTCGAGATCGAGGCAGTACGCCAGGGACCGGGCGGGCGCTTGCTCGTCCGCTGGGATGGCGAAGAGGTGGTCGACGAGCCGCTGAGCGTGCCCGAGGCCGCCCCGTTGGTGTCTGGGCCGTTGTTCCGACCCGACCACGCGTCGGTGGTCAAGGATCCGGTGGCGGCGCTGCACGACCCGACCTCGCCGCTCTACGTCGTCGACGACGTCGGTGGCGCGCGCTGGTTCCGGGCGGGCCTGCATGGGCCGGGCCTCGGCGCCATGCCGCTACGCGCCATCATCCCGGCGGTGCGCCCTCGTTCCTTGGGCTCGGCGGCGTTCCGTGAGGCGCACGACGTCGAGGCCGCCTATGTGGCCGGCGCGATGGCGGGCGGCATCGCGTCGGTCGAGCTGCTGCAAGCGATGGCGGCGGGCGGGCTGCTCGCGTTCTTCGGGGCCGGAGGGCTGCCCCTCGAAGCGGTCGAGCGCGCGCTCGATCGGTGCGCGGCCACGATCCCGTCGAAGCGGTACGGCTTCAACCTGCTGCACAACCCGGTCGAGCCCGAGGTCGAGGAGCGCACGGTCGACCTCTACCTGAAGTACGGGGTGCGACGTATCGAAGCGTCTGCGTTCATGGAGCTTAGCCCCTCGGTCGTGCGCTACCGGCTGTCGGGCGCGCGGACGCTGCCGGATGGCTCGATGTCGGTGCCCAACCGCGTCATGGCGAAGATCTCCAGGGAGGAGGTCGCCGAGCGGTTCTTGCGGCCCGCTCCGCCGGAGCTGCTCGACGCCATCTTGGCGGCGGGCGGCCTCACCGCCGAGGAGGTCGCGATCGGCCGCCTCGTGCCCGTCGCCGACGACGTCACCGCCGAGGCCGACTCCGGCGGCCACACCGATCGGCGCCCGCTCGTCGTGTTGTTGCCTTCGATTCAGCGTCTTCGGGATCGGGTGGCCGACGAAGAGGGCTACGCGCGCCGCGGCGTCACGGTGCCTCGGGTCGGCGCCGCGGGTGGGTTGGGCACGCCGGCGGCGGTGTGGGCCGCGTTCGCGATGGGCGCGGACTACGTCCTGACGGGCTCGGTGAACCAAGCGGCGCGGGAGTCCGGCACGAGCCCGCTGGCGCGCCAGATGCTCGCGGGGGCGTCGCCGGTCGATGTCACGACCGGGCCGGCGCCCGACATGTTCGAGCTCGGCGCCGAGGTCCAGGTGCTGTCGCGCGGGACGATGTGGGCTCAGCGGTCGCGCCGTTTGTACGAGCTTTATCGCGCGTGGCCGAGCTTGGAGGCGCTCCCGGACGCCGATCGGCAGCGGCTCGAGCGACAGATCCTGCGGCGCCCCATCGCGGACGTGTGGGAGGAGACGCGCACGTTCTGGGCGCAGCGCGACCCGGCGATGTTGGCCCGCGCCGAGGCCGACCCACACCACAAGATGGCGCTGGTGTTCCGGTGGTACCTGGGCTTGTCGTCGCGGTGGGCGAAGTCCGGGGTCGACGACCGGAAGCTCGACTTCCAGGTGTGGTGTGGTCCGGCGATGGGGGCGTTCAACCATTGGGTCGCCGGAGGGCCCCTCGGGCCGGTCGAGGCCCGCTCCGTGCTGGAGATCGCGCGGGCGCTGCTGTGGGGCGCCGCCGCGATCGCGCGGGTCAGCCACGCCACGACCTGTGGCCTCGTGGTCCCTGCGGCCGCGTACGCCGCGCCAGCCAGCGCGCCGTCGGCGGCGTCGTGGAGCGGCGCGTGAGCGACCAGATCGACCTCGAGATCAAGATGGCGTTCCTGGAAGGCGCGCTGAAAGACCTCGACGACGTCGTTCGGGAGACGGCGACCGCCATGCGCGCGTTGGAGGCGCGGCTCGCTTCGCTCGAAGCACAAATCGCGTCCGAGCCATCGCGCGGTGCGCCGCCGGATGAGGTCCCCCCGCACTGGGGACGGCTTTAGTAGCGCCGCTTTGGAGGTTGTATGCTCACTCGCGCACCCGCGGTCGTCGATCGCGCGACGGCCGCGCTCGCCGACACCCTGCGGGATCTCGCCCGGTACCTGGAGGTGCCCGCGATCTCGTGTGACCCAGACCACCACGCCGACGTGCGCCGGCTCGCAGCGCTGGTACGCGACGACCTCGAAGCGCTCGGCATGACCGACGCGCGGGTGCTCGAGGTCGAGGGCGCGCTGCCGATCGTCGTCGCCGAGTGGTCCCGTGCGCCCGCAGGCGCGCCGACCGTGGTGGTTTATGGGCACCTCGACCTGCAGCCGGTCAAGGGTGAGCCGTGGGACACCGCGCCGCACACCCCGACCATCAAGGGCGACCGACTGTACGCGCGGGGCGCCGCCGACGACATGGGCGGGTGGGTGTCGCACCTGGCGGCGATCAAGGCCTGGATCGCCGAGGTCGGCGAGCTGCCGTGTCGGCTGCGCCTGGTCATCGAAGGGGAGGAGGAGATCGGCTCCCCGAACCTCGAGCGCTACATGGACGCGTTCCCCGAGGTGTTCGAAGGGGACGCGATGGTGCTCACCGACTGCGAGAACCCGGCGGTCGACGTGCCAGGGCTCACGGTCTCGCTGCGTGGCCTGCTCGAGATCGAGGTCGAGGTCGCTGCGTTGTCGGCGGACGTGCACTCTGGCTTGTGGGGCAACATGGTCCCCGACGTCTCGACGGCGCTGTGCATCCTGATCGCGCGCTTGTGCGACGACGACGGGCGGCTCGCCGTCGGGCGGGTCGTCGTCGACGAGGCCCGCAAGGCGTCGGCGCGCGGCGCCCCGCTCGGCGCGGACCTGATCCGCGACGCCGCGCACCTGCTACCCGGCGTCGACCCGCTGCCGGAGGGCGACCGCCCCGCCGCGGAGTGGATGTGGTGGCAGCCCGCGCTGACCGTCGTCGCGACGACGCTCCCGCCGCCCGAGCGCAAGAAGAACGCGCTGCGCACCCGGGCGACCGCGACGTTGTCCGTTCGGGTCGCCCCCGGGCAACAGCCCGCGCAGCTCTTCGAGCAGGTCCGCGCGTCGTTGCTCACGCGGCCACCGGGCGGTGTATCGGTGACGGTGCGGGCGGTGGGCTGGAACGCCGAGCCTTGGCTGTATGCCCCTGCAGGGCCGGCGTTCGACGCCGTCGATCGGGCGTACACCCGCGCGTGGGGGCGCCCGCCGGTTCAGGTCGGCATCGGCGGGTCGATCCCGTTCGTCGCGCTGTTTGGGCGCCGCTTCTCGAAGCTGCCGTTGATCCTGAACGGCGTGATGGACCCGCGCACGACCGCGCACGGCCCGAACGAGTCGCTGCACCTCGGCGTGTTCGAGAAGGCGATCCTCGCCAACGTTTGGCTCTACGCCGAGCTTGGGGCGGCACTGCAGGCGGAGCGCGCGTAACGGCCGGCGATGCGCGCGGCGCCACGTGCCTCAGTCTTCGGACGGGTTGCCGAGCGTGCCCTCGGTGGGCTTCTTCTCCGCCGGCTCTTCCTTCGCGGCTGCCTCGGCCTCCGCGGCCTCCTTGGCCTTCTGCTCCTCGCGGGCCTTCTTGCGCGCCTCGCGCTCCTCGGCCCGCTTGGCCTTCTCGGCTTCGGTCGCCGCCGGATCCTCGGGCTCTTCGCCTTCTTCGCCGCTGGTGACCTTGTCGATGCCGTCGGCGGTCGACGGGCGGTCCTTCGGGTAGGGGTCCTTACGGATGCACTCGACCCACTTGACGCAGTCCTCGCCGACCGCGCGGTAGCAGTCGATGGAGGCCCAGGTCCACATCTCCTTCTCGCGCAGGCCGTACTCGCAATCGGCGACGATCTCTTCCTGCGTTTGTTCGCGCGCCTTGTGCAGGCACTTCTGCGCCAGCTCGGCGACCTTGACGCAATCCGACTGGTCGTCCGTCTGCGTCGCTTCGCAGCTTCCAAGCAGCAACATGGCGAAGATGGAGGGAATCGCAAAAAGTTGAGTCAGTCGCATTTTGCCCCGCTAAGTTGGTGAGCCCATTCTACCGCAGACCGCTGGTCGTGCGGAGCCAGAATATTCAGGCACGGCAATAATCGGCTGCGACGCAGCACGAGTCGCGCGAGATCGTCGGGGCGGTGCGGCGCTCGTGACGTCCTCTCGACATCTGGCGCGAGGCGCGTCGATATGCTCGCGCCCGGAGGGGCCATGTCCCGATTCGGCTCGTTGGTGCTCTTGGTGCTGACTGGGTGTGGTGGTGGTAGCCGCGGCGAAGAGGCGGCGGCGCTGGTCACGCAGACGTTCACGACCCAAAACCCCGCCGGGCGCATCGGCGTCGAGGTCACGGGGAAGGGTGTTTGGTACAACACTTCGTCCCTCGACGCCTCGTGCTTGCGCGGCAAGCAGTGGGCGTTCCAGGATGACCGCGCGGCGTCGGGGAGCGGCAAGGCGAAGAGCAAGCTGTCGCCGGTGTACGCCGAGCAGCGCAACTTCGTGACGTCGACCGAGAAGGGCTACTGCGTGTTCGTCGGCGCCGACCCCACGATCGAGATCGCCGACGTGTCGTGGGTCAACGCGCGCACCGCCTCGTCGTCGGGCGCGATCGAGCCGTCGATGGCGGCCGACCTCGAGGGTGTGTACACCGTCGCCGCGAAGGTCGCGCTCAAGGCCCCGGCCGGTTGGGGCGAGTGCCTGGCTGACACCACGAAGATGCCGATCGTGCAGGTGGCCGAGAAGCGCGACGGTACCCTCGAAGTCATCGGGGGGCGCGTGGACCTTGGCCAGGGTGACTGCCCGATGCCCCTGCCGCTCGGCGAGGACCGCAAGGGCGCGCAGCGGCCGTCGAAGCCCGCCCCGGCGCCGCCGACGCTCGCCGACGTGCGCGGGGTCGCCAAGTCGTTCGACGACGCGGTGCGCGCCCGCGACTACGTGGCCGCCCGCGCCGCGTTGTCCTGCTACAACCTGTTCGAGACCGAGAAGTACGGCACGTGCTCGGCGGGCGAGTTGGTCGGCGTCGGCCCGCTGCCCGGCGGGGCCGGAACCTTCATGGAGCCGCCGTGGTCGGACGGCGTGTTCGACTCGTTGGACGCGCTCGGCCGCGTCTTCCCGGACGCCAAGGACAAGACGATGTTCCACGTCGAGGTCCTGCACAAGAAGACCAAGCAGCCGCGCACCCTCGCGGTGCAGTGGGTCGACGGCGCATGGAAGCTGGTCGCGGTGGTGTCGGTGAAGGCGGAGGGCCTGACCGCGCCGCGGTTCGTCTACGATCTCGACCAGAAGGAGCGCCGCGAGGTGTTCGAGCGTCGCCTCGGGGGTGAGCCGGTCGATGAACGCGGCGACCCCCTCGACCCCGAAGAGCGCGCCAAGGCGGACTGATGAGCTGGCGCCTCTTGATCGCGGTCGTGTTGGTAGGTTGTGGTGGCGGCGACAGCGGGACCGCGCCGCTGCCCACCGTCACGCCAGGGGCTCCGGTCGCCGGGATGGCCCAGCGCCCCCTCGTCTTGCCGGTCGGCACCCCGCTCGGCGGCTACAGCTCTCGCTGCGGCTACCTCGGGTCGGCGTCCGAGGTCGACGCGCGGGACTCGGCGTACACCCAGAACTGGTCGTCATCCCTCGGCGTGTACACGCAGCCGATGGTCAAGGCGATGTGGCTCGAGAACGGCGACCAGGACCTCGTCTTGCTGAAAGCGGACGTGATCTACGCGTTCGACGGCTTCGTCGACGCGCTCGAAGCACGCCTGGAGGCGGAGACCGGGCGCGACATGCAGGGCAAGGTCGTGTTCGCGACCAACCACAGCCACGCGTCGTGGTCCAACTACTCCGACCAGGTGCACTTCTACCTGGGCGGGGACCGCTACAACGAGGAGGTGTTCCAGCGCTTCGTCGAGCAGGCGGCCGCGGTGGCGCTCGAGGCGTGGGACACCCGCGAGGCCGTCGCGATCGGCACGAGCTGGACGCGCGACTGGGACCCGGACGACCGCGTGTACCACGATCGTCGGCCAGAAAACAATGATTTGTCCATCTGGCCCGACCGCGACGAGGGCATGGGCAAGGACCCGTACTTGCACCTGGTGCGCGTCGATCGCCTCGACGGCACCCCGATCGGGCTCGTGTTCACGTTCGGCGTGCACGGCACGATGCTCGGCGACGAGAACCCGCTCGTCTCCGGCGACGCGCCCGCGGGCGTCGAGTTCGCGGTGCAAGAGGCGTTCGGCGCCCCGATCGTCGCGATGCACCTGCAGGGGGCCGGCGGCGACGCGTCGCCATCCGGGGTCGACGCCGACTACGCCGCGACCGAGTCGACGGGCGTGTTCGCCGCCCCCCTCATCCTCGCCGCGTGGGAGACCACGCCCACCGGGAGCAGCCCGATCCGGCTCGAGAGCGCCGGCATCCACGTGCCGGAGGGGCTGGAGCAGGTCCGCGTCACGCGAGACGGCACGACCGACCTGTACTACCTGCCGTACGAGGAGGATCGTGTCCCGGACGAGCAGATCTATGATTCCGACGGCTCCATCCTCTCCCCGCTCGACGAGTTCAACGCGCCGTCCGGCGCCGCGTTCTGCGGCAGCGACGAGCCGCTGATCCCGGCCGGCGGCATCGGCAGCGAGGTCTTCCCGTACTCGGCGTGCATGGACGTCGAGTTGGTCTCCCGGATCATGCTGGGCATCTTCGACCTCGAAGAGGGCGACGTCGTGCTGCCGCTCCCGGAGTCGCTCGCCGCGGGCGCGTCG
>CAIUDO010000470.1 GCA_903897935.1 uncultured Pseudomonadota bacterium | reverse complement strand
GCGACAGGCGACCCGACAAGCTGGCCGCGAGCTCGATGGCCAACGGATCGGACGCGCGCTCGGCCGCGCGGGCCATCGCCGCCGCCGCCGCCCCGAGGCGCGCGGTGGCCGCAGCGCCCACCGGCGCGTACTGGGCGACCAGGAGATCCTGGGCTTTGACCGACCATGGCATCAGCTCGGCATCGAGCAGCAGCCAATCCGTCGCGAGCTCGTCCCACGTCGCGGCCCGGTCGGCGCCCGCGCGCACGCGGTCGAGCAGCTGCGCCTCGAGGGCTTGGTTGGGGAAGAACCGGCGACCGCGCCGGGTGAGGATGACCCCGCCGGGGGGGATGCCCAGGCGCTCGGACGCCTCCGGGCTCCGCGTGACCCAGACCACCGCGCGCGAGCCCATGTGCTTCTCTTCGCAGACGACGGTCGGGACCCCGTGCTTGCGGTAGTACGCGAACGCCTCGTCCGGGTGCTCGAGCAGGCCCGGTCGCGAGGACGTCTCCACGGGGGCCATCGTGGGGGGCAGGTACAACACGTGCTTCGGGTGCGCCGCGAACCGCGACATGACCTCGATCGCGGTCGCCATCGACGGACCTTCGAGCGCCACGGCGCCCGCGAAGCGCGTCTCCAGCCGGACCCGGGTGATCAGCTCGCTGACGTCGGGCGGGGGATCCCCCGCCTGCTGGGGGGGTGATAGGGGCGCGAGCGGCCGCACCGGCTCGACGTACACCCGGGCCGCCGGCACCGAGACGATCTCACGCTCCGGCCACCGCAGCGCCGTGAGGGACCCGCCGAACACGCACCCGGTGTCGACACACAGCGTCCCGTTGACCCACTCCGCGGTCGGGGTGGGGGTGTGCCCGTACACGACCGCCGCCCGACCCCGGTAGCTCGCCGCCCAGTCCGCGCGCACCGGGAGACCGTACTCGTCGATCTCACCGGTGGTCTCGCCGAACAACGCGAACTGACGCACCCGCCCCGACGCCCGCCCGGCGTACGCCTCGGTCATGCCGGCGTGCGCGACGACCAAGCGGCCGCGGTCCAGCACGTAGTGCGACACCAAGCCGTCGATGAACGAGGCCACCCGGTCGCGAAACCCCTCGTCCCGGGCGGACAGCGACGCGATCGACGCCGCTAGCCCGTGCGTGGGGCTCGGGTTCTTGCCCCGCAGCCACCGCAGCAGCTTGATCTCGTGGTTGCCGGGCACACACATCGCGGAGCCCTCGGCGACGAGGTCCATCACGAGGTGCAGCACCTCGGACACCTCGGGGCCCCGGTCGACGAGGTCGCCCAAGAACACCAGGGTGCGCCCCTCGGGGTGCCGCGCGCTGTGCCGCACGCCGTCGAACGAGACCACCCAGCCGAGCTCGTCGAGCAGCGCCCGCAGCTCCTCCCCGCACCCGTGCACGTCGCCGATGATGTCGAACGGGCCCTCCTGATCGGACCGATCCGTCCACGGGCGCCTACGCTCGAACACCGCCTCGTCGATGCGCTTGACGCCGCCCAGCGTGTAGACGTACCGGAACCCCTCGTCGCGCAGCCCGCGCACCCCCCGCTTGAGCGCGGCGTGGTGCCGCTGCACCACCCCCGCGCCGAAGTCCCGGTCCGGACGGGCCGCGTTACGCGCGACCGCGAGCGCGACCGGCACGTCGAGCACGACGGCCACCGGCAGCACGTCGTGCGCTTTGGCGAGGTTCAACCAGTCCTTGCGGTCCTCCGAGCGCACGTTCGTCGCGTCGATGACGGTCAGCAAGCCGCGGCGCAGCCGGATCGCCGCGAGCTGACGCATCGCCTCGAACGCGTCGGCGCTGGCGGCCTGATCGGACTCGTCGTCCGCGACGAGGCCACGAAACCGGTCGGACGACAGCACCTCGGTAGGCTTGAAGTGCCGGGCGGCGAACGTCGACTTGCCGGCGCCGGAGACGCCCACCAGCACGACGAGCGACAACGATGGAAGCTCGTACGGCCTCATGACGCCTCCCGCTCGAACACGACGGACTGGGTCGGCCCGCCGAGGTCGGGATCGACGTCGCCGATCCAGCCGAGCTCCGCCCGGTACCCGCCCCGCGACACGACGCCGTCGACCCACGCCGCGAATTGCGCACGGGACCACTCGAACCGGTGGTCCGAGTGGCGCCACACGCCGTCTTCCAGGCCATACCGGACGTTGTACAGCCGATTCGGAGTGGTCACCACCACCACCTTGGGCCGGAAGTGCTCGAACAGGACCTGCTCGAACAGGGGCAGGCGATCGAGATCGAGGTGCTCGATGACCTCGATGCACACCACCGCGTCGATCCCGGCGAGGCGGGCATCCAAGTAGAGCGCGCTCCCGAACAGGAGCTGCATCCGTTCTTTTTGGCGCTCGCTCCACTCCTCCACCCGCAAGCGGCGCCCCGCGCGCTCCAGCGCGACCGGGCTCGCGTCGACGCCGACGATCCGGGTCAGCGCGCGCTCCCGGAGCAGGCGTTGGATGAGCTTGCCCTCGCCGCACCCGAGGTCCACCACGGTAGCCACGTCGCGGTCCCGGAGGATCGTCGCCACCGCGTCCCGCCGCAGCTCGTCGAGCGACATCGGGCGCTCCAGCGCCTCTTCGGGCCGCTCGCGCTCGGCGTCGGGCTCCTCGACGACCTGATCGGGCACGAGCCGCGCGAGGGCCGCCCGGGTCAGGCTCGGCCGCCGCTTCAGGGAGCGGGAGACGATCGTGTCGCGATCGGGGTGGTCCGCCAGCCAGTCCTCGCCGCGGGCGACGAGCTTGTCGATCTCGTCCGGGCCGACCCAGTAGTGCTTGTCGTCGTCGAGGACGGGGATGAGCACGGTGAGGTGGCGCAGCACGTCTTGCACGGTGCGGCGGGTGACGAGGCGGACGCTAAGGTGGGTCGGCAGCGCCGGGTCGAGCTGGGTGGCCTCGACGGTGTAGCCGAGCGGCTCGAACAAGCGCCGCAGCAGGCGCTCCCCGCCGCGCGCCGGGACCGCGGACAGCCCGATCTCGAGCGGCCACTCCAGCGCGTGCAGGTCGGCGCGCTCACCCTTGCCGGACAGCGCCGATCGAAACACGCGCCCGATCGCGACGGACAAGAACGACGACGCGACGTACGGGCGGTCGTTGACGTACGCCGCGAGCGGGCCGGGGGCGGACGGGCCGCTGCCGCGCACGAGGCCGACGGGGTCGAGGTCGAGCACGAGGGCGCACGTGGCCCGTTCGTCGCTCGCTTCCGGCCACGTGACGATGGCGCGCCCCCACGGGAGCTCGAACGCCGCCGTGCGGTCCGGGTGTTTGCCGAGCACCCAGCCGAGCTCGGTGGCGGGGGCCCGGGTGGTCGAGAGGGTGAGCAGCACGTACGACCCCTTGCTTCCGGTCGCGGGTAACCCTGGCGGCGCCCAACCCACCACGGACGGTCTCGAGAAAGACCCGAGCTGCGTGTCCCCCGACTCGGGTCGGCGCGGGTCTTGGGGTATGTCCACCCAGGAGCCACGGTGCATCGACCTCCGCCCGCCCTCACCGCCGCGCTCCCCGTCGCCGTCGACGTCGAGCCGTTGGCGGCGTTGTTGGAGGAACAAGGCGGGTCGCACCTCGCGCTCGCGCGGCGGATGCTCGGAGACCCGGAAGACGCCCACGAAGCCGTGCAAGAAGCCTGGATCCGCGCTTGGAGCCGGCGCGGCTCCGTCCGCGACCCCGGCGCGCTCGGCGCGTGGGTCCGCGCGATCGTCGCGCGGGAGTGCCTGCGCCGCCTACGCTGGCGCGCCGCCCGCCAGTGGCTGTCCCTCGCGGCGTGGCTCCCCGATTCGGTCGATCCCGCGCTCGCCGCCGACGACGCGCTCGACCGGGCGCGGGCCGTCGCGAGCCTCCGCGCCGTGGTCGACCGCCTGCCGCCGAGACAACGCCTGGTTTGGGGCCTGCGCTTCGACGAAGGGTGGTCGGTCGCCGAGATCGCGGCGGCGACCGGAATCGGCCCCGAGACGGTGAAGACCCACCTCAAACGTGCACTGCAGAAGGTTGGTGCCCCATGACCCCCTGCGACGACACCCATCGAGCCCTCATCGACGGCCTGCCGGTCGACGCCGCGCACGTCGCCCGGTGCCCCGCGTGCGCCCGCCTCACCCTCGCGACGTCGCCGCGCCCGCTGCCCGCCGACGCGGCGCCGCCGTCGGTCGTCGGGGTCGCGCGGGAGGCCCGTCGGCGTAAGCTCCGACGCCTCGGCGTCGCCGCGGCCGCCGCCGCCGCGGTGGCCACGAT
>CAIUDO010000469.1 GCA_903897935.1 uncultured Pseudomonadota bacterium | reverse complement strand
GTCACGCCTCGCCGTCACGCCTCCCCGCGCGCTCGGACGTGGGCGCCTCCGCCTGGGGTGGGTCCCGCCGGGCGGACGTCACGATGCACCCGCCACGACTCTGACGCGTGGCGCACCCGCTCCGTCGGCGGGCCGGATCACCGGCCCCCTGGGGAGATGGGCAGGGATTCGGCAACGGTCATCGGATGATCCACCGAACAGTTCCCCAATCGCCGTTGAGGAACTCCAGGGGCTGATGAGGAACTCTCCCCGTGACCGATAAGCAGGACAAGAGCCTGATAGGCGCAGCAGGAGAACACCTCGTCCTCTCCCGCCTCCTCGCAAACGGATTCCCCGCCGCCCAAGCACCCCGAGGAACCAGAAAGGTCGACATCCTCGTCAACGTCATCGACGGAGGAGAACCCTGACACGCAATCGGGCGTCTAGAGGCGTGAACGAGCAGCACGAACGAGAATCGTCTTTTCCGCAGGCTTCCCCGTCACACCGCCCGTGGATGGAGTGATCGCGACGACCCATCTGCCCTTGGTCGTGAGGCGTATCCGACACGTCGCCTTGCCTGCGGCGATCGTGCATGACCCTCTGGCCTTCTTGGCAGCGCGCGCGGGGCTGGTCAACGTGGCGCTGATCGAGTACGTGGTTTGGGGGGCGGCATCGAACGTGGCGACCGTTGGCTGACCTTTGGAGGGCTTCGACCACCGGATGCTGGTCGGCGTGGTCGCGGTGACGCTGACGGTCGGTGCTGGGACAGTCGCCACGACTTCGGCACTCGGCTCGGATCGTGGTGTGACCGCACTCGACGCGCTGGACGCCGAACCCGTCCCCACCGCGTTGATGGCCGTGACCGTGAACGTGTACGCCGTTCCGTTCGTCAGGCCCGTGACCGTGCAGCTGAGCGGGCCCGTTGTCCACGAGCAGGACCGCCCACCCGGACTCGCCGTCACCGTATACGCGATGATCGTCGCCCCACCCGTGCTCGCCGGCGCCGACCAGGAGACCTCGACCTGCCCGTTCCCCGCCGTGCCCGTGACACCCGTCGGCGCCCCGGGCTCCGAGGTCAGCGCGTAGACGCGCACGCTCCCGCTGTTCAACCCATTGCCTCCGTTGTTGGGGGCGCCGATCGCGACGATCGACCCGTCGCTCGACATCGACACCGCCCAACCCGAATAGTCGTTTGCGGCTTCGCCGTCGATGTCGGTGCCGCGCTGAGCCCACGCACTCCCGTTCCATCCGTAGACGCGCACGTGACCGCTATCAGCCCCGCTCGCGCCATTGTTGAAGGGGGCGCCGATCGCGACGATCGACCCGTCACTCGACACCGACACCGACGTGCCCGATTCGTCGTTTGCGGCTTCGCCGTCGATGTCGGCGCCACGCTGCGCCCAGCTGGTCCCGCTCCACGCGTAGACGCGCACGCTCCCGCGACTCGCCCCACTTGTGCCGGCGTTGTTGGGGGCGCCGATCGCGACGATCGACCCGTCGCTCGACACCGACACCGCCCGGCCCGAAAAGTCGCCTGCGGCTTCGCCGTTGATGTCGCTGCCGCGCTGAGCCCACGCGCTCCCGTTCCATGCGTACACGCGCACGCTTCCGCTATTCGACCCATTGCCATCGTTGTTGGAGGCGCCGATCGCGACGATCGACCCGTCGCTCGACATCGACACCGCCCAACCCGAAAAGTCGCCTGTGGCTTCGCCGTCGATATCGGTGCCGCGCTGAGCCCAGCTGGTCCCATTCCATGCGTAGACGCGCACGCTCCCGCTATCCAACCCACTAGCGCCATCGTTGTAGGGGGCGCCGATCGCGACGATCGACCCGTCACTTGACACCGACACCGATGAGCCCGCCTCGTCGCCTGCGGCTTCGCCGTCGATGTCGGCGCCGCGCTGAGTCCACGCGCTCCCGTTCCATGCGTAGACGCGCACGCTCCCGCTATCCGACCCATTGCCATCGTTGCTGAAGGCGCCGATCGCGACGATCGACCCGTCACCCGACATCGACACCGCCCGGCCCGAGAAGTCGCCTGTGGCTTCGCCGTTGATGTCGGTGCCGCGCTGAGCCCACGCGCTCCCGTTCCATGCGTGGACGCGCACGCTTCCGCTATTCGGCCCAGTGCCTCCGTTATTGGGGGCGCCGATCGCGACGATCGACCCGTCACTCGACACCGACACCGCCTTGCCCGAATAGTCACCTGCGGCCTCGCCATCGATGTCCGTACCGCGCTGAGACACCACCCACGTGGCCCAAACGGCGGTCGCACCAGCCAACGCCACCACCACGACTCCGACGATCGCGACGAGCCGACGCCACCGCAACCCGCCACTCCCTGTCACTCCGCCACCACCCGAGATCGGAAACAACGCCCCCGTACCCGATCCACCATAGAGCAACCGGACCGTGCGTGTGCGAGGAGTCTCCGCACCTCGTTAGGAACAGGACGGTTCGGGTGGAGTGGGGGCATGGAATCCGGGATCACGTTCCCAGCCAGCGGAATCGCGGTCTCCAACACCCAGAAAGCAGCCGTTTGCTTTTTGGCTTATCCAATGGGAATAGGAAGTGCCCCCGGCATGACTCGAACATGCGACACGCGGTTTAGGAAACCGCTGCTCTATCCCCTGAGCTACGGGGGCGGGGACGTGCTCCGGGGATGATACGGCGCCGGCGCCATCCGGCGTCCGCGCCCTAGGCCGCTGCGTTCATCCCCGTCAGCCCCACCGTGAGC
>CAIUDO010000468.1 GCA_903897935.1 uncultured Pseudomonadota bacterium | reverse complement strand
TTACGACTGCGTTCAGGAACACGGAGGATCCCTGCATCGCCGCCACCGGAGTCGGCGCCGTGGTGAAGGCCGGGGCCAGATTGTAATCGGGGACGAACGTCTTCGTGGCGGCCGCGCTTGGCAGGCCACCATCGTTCACGACGTAACTGATCGTGCGGTTCGCGACGTTCGGGGTGTTGGACGAATTACTGAACGTCACTGCACGCAACGCCGCCTGCCACTGCGCCAAAGTCGCCGAGGCCTGTGCCGAAACCAGGGTCAGGACGCCGGTCGAGGTGTTGAAGCTCGCACTGATGTTGCCGTGGCTCTGGGCGCCAGTGTTGCTGAAGCCCAGCACGTCCTGATCCGCCTGATAGCCGCCGCTCACCGTGACGGTCGCCGACGCCAGCGCGGTGTGGTCGACATCCGTCACCGTGAAGGCTGGATCCACCACTACCGGCGTTTGTACCGTGGCCACCGTGTTACCCGGGGAGGCAGTCGCCACCGGCGCATCGTTCACCGCCGCCAGGTTGATCGTCACCGTCGCGGCGGCCGAGGGCAATAAACCGTCCGAGGCCGTCACCGTGAACGTCTTCGTCCCGTTGTCGTTGCTCGCCGGCTCGTAGGTCAGGTTCCCGAGGTTCGCCGCCGCGATTACCTGGCCCGGCGTCACCGCCACGTTGGAGAGCTTCAATGCTCCCGTCGCCGGCAACGTCACCACCGTGAGGCCCGCCAACGGGGCTCCCTCCACGTCCTGGAACGCGTTTTCAAATATCCCGGCGGTGAAGGACACCGGCGTGTCCTCGGTGCCGTTCAACACCAGCGCCGACTCCCCGGTGGCCTCGTAGTAAACCGTGATCGTGACGTTGCGCAGGTTCGTCGGGTTCCACGCCGATCCGAAGGTCCATGTGTTCGCTGACCCCGCTTTGTAGCCGGGAAGCGGTCCGGCGTACTTCCGCTCCACTGCCACGAAGTTGTTCGCCGTGCCAACGCCAGTCCAACCCAGCGGCCCGAACGTCGTTCCATTGAGTCGCACGTAGCAGCCCGAGACCGCGTCCCACGACCAGTACGTGCTGTACTCCAGGTTGAGCGTAACTCCCACCACCTTGGCACCCGCCGGCACCAGGCTGGTCTCCGTCAACGCCACTTCTCCGGTAGGGTTGACCGTAAAGAATACGCTCTGCGCGAGCGTCACCTTGCCCGGGGCCAGCGTAGGCGCGTCGTTCACCGCCGTCACCGTGATCGCCACCGTGTCCGTGTCGCCGAGCGCCGGGTTCGCGCTGTCCGTCGACACTACGGTCAGCGTGTCGGATCCGTTGAAGTTCAGCGTCCCCTGGTAGACTAGGGTCGCCAGCGCCGCGTTGATCTGCGCCGCCGTGCCGGCGAGCGTCAGCGTCGCGCTGTTGTTCGCCCCCGCGCTGATCGTCGCTCCGGTCGTACCCAAGCTCACCGCCAGCGTCCCGTTCGTCACCGTCAGCCGCGTGGTCGCCAGGTTCCCGTCCACGTCCGCCACGCTGATCGCCGCGGCTCCGCTGAACGCGAGGACCGTGTCCTCCGCCACCGTCTGCGCCCCGGGCACCGTGTTCACCGGCGCGTCGTTCACCGCCGTCACCGTGATC
>CAIUDO010000467.1 GCA_903897935.1 uncultured Pseudomonadota bacterium | reverse complement strand
TGTTCGCGGGCGGCGGCATCCGCGCCAGCTTGTCGGCGTCGCAGGTCACGTTGGAGCACCTGTACACGGTGTTGCCGTTCCCGAACACGATCGTGACGGTGAAGCTGTCGGGCGCCGAGCTTCGCGGGTACCTGGCGGCGGCGGCCGCGATGCCGGTGGACAGCGGGGCGTTCGCGCAGTTCGACGGGGTCGAGCTCGTGATCGAGGGCGGGTCGCTCGTATCTGCTACGATCGGTGGCGCGCCCATCGACGACGCCCGGTCCTACACGCTGGTGGTGAACAGCTTTATGGCGGCCGGGGGGGACAAGTACCCGAACCTGCAGGGCCACCCCGGGTTCGTCGACACGGGGGACCCGGTGTCGGCGGCGTTCATCACGTTCTTCGAGGGCCACCAGCCGGTGCGGGCGGCGGACTGGGCGCCGACGGAGGTGGTGCGGCGCTGACGCCGGGGATCAGAGCCTCTTTCGCCCATGCAACACGAGCGCGACGCCGCCGTGCCGCTCGATCCGCGGGGCGTCGAGGGGCAACGTGGCCATCGCCGCCCGCGCCTCGTCGATGTGCCAGCCACGACCCGCCACGAACGCCATGAACGCGGCCGACGCCGGGACGAGCAGGGGGCCACGACCGAGCGGGGTGGTGCGCACGAACCCGAGGGTGTCGTCGAAGGAGCAGCCGCGCTCCACCTCGACGAGGCACAACAAGCCGCCCGGCCGCACCACGCGCGCGCACTCCGCGATCCCGCGCGCGACGTCGGGCCAGTGCTTGAGCGACGCGATCGAGTAGACGCCGTCGAATATGCCGTCCGGGAACGGCAGCGCGAGCGCGTCGGCGACCTGGAACGTGAGCCGTGGGCTCCGGCGCTGCGCTCGACGAACCTGGTCTTTGGAGAGGTCCACCCCGACGACCTCGTAGGACGGGTGATCGGCGGCGAGTCGGGCCGCGACCTGGCCGCCGCCGCAGCCGACGTCGAGCACCCGCGCGCTCGGCCCGAGGCGGGTGGCCCACTCGGCCTCGATCGGCGCGATCAACGGGACGACCGCCGGAGCGATCAGGCGGTCGTAGAGGAAGCTGGTTTGACGACTGTACGGGGTCGTGATGTCGAGGACGGCCATGCGGGGCAGGTACCCCGCGGCCGTCACGGCGTCGCGGAGAAGACGATCGGGTAGGACACGCGGACGGTGCCGCCGCCGTTCGGGGCCGGGAACGTCATGCGTTGGAACGTCTTGATCACGCACGCGGCCACGTTGGGATCGGCGAGGGTGTCGGACTTCGTGACCACGGCGTCCGACGACCCGTCCGAGGTGATGGTGAACCCGATCACCAACCGGCCAGCGAGCGACGCGTCCTTCTGCAGCGCGCGCTGATAGCAGTACCGGATCTTGTTGTTGTTCTGCCGAATGACCAGCTCGATCACCGACTTGTCGAGCGAGCCGATGATCAGGGCGTTCGAGCCAACAGACGCGATGCTGCCTTCCGCCTTCGCGCCGAAGTTGCCGCCGCCCGAGCCGTAGCCGGACCCGCCCGAGCCGACGCCGCGGGTGCCGAGGCCGCCGAGCCCGTACGCGCTGCCGCCGCCGCCCATCCCGAAGCCGTGGCCGGACAGCCCGGCGGGGAGCACGTGGGGGACCTCGGCGGCGCGCTTGACGACCCCGCACGGGCAGGGCTCGTCATCGACCGCGACGAGGCTCGTGTAGGTGCTGACGAGGTGGTGCTCGAGGGCGACGTCGGTCACCTCGGCGCGCACCTGGGCGGGGGTGCGGGAGCCCGGGTACCACTCGAGGTCGCGGATGCGCTGGCGGGCCCACGCCGCGGGGAGCGCGCCGTGCGCGTCGTCGTCGTCGGGCAGGTGCACGGGCACCTCCATGCGCACGCGCTGATCCCCGACGGTGCCGGTGACGGTGATGACGCCGTCGCCCGCCGCCCCAAACCGCGCCAGCAGCCGCATCGGCTGACCGGCCCACAGGTCCGGGATCCGCTTGGGGTAGACGTCGTGTACGTCGAGGTCACCCCAATCCACCGTGATGTCGGTCATCGCGGGGTGGGCGATGCGCCCGTAGAACGTGTCGACGGTCGCCGGGATCGACGCCCCGAGCCGGTGGTACGCCACGTCCCCGCGGCCCATCTCGGCGAGCCCCTCGAGCAGGTATCGATTGGTGCTCCCTCCGACCCCCAGCGCGAACAGCCTGGAGTCCCCCAGGTGCTTGCGCACCACCGCGAACATGTCGTCTTCGCCCCCGATGTACCCGTCGGTGAGCATCAGCACCAGCCGGAGGGACTCGGGGTCGCCGGGCATCGTCAACGAGTGCACGATGCCGCGGTCCATCTCGGTGCCGCCCCCCTCGAAGGTCGACAACCACGCGCGGGCCTCGGCGCGCGTCGCGGCGGTGGCGCGCTGCGGCGCGTGGAACAGCGACGACGCCTCCGACGAGAACTTGACGAGGTTGAAGGTGTCGTTCGGGCCCATCTCACCGAGCGCGTGCAGCACGACGGCGCGCGCCGCCTCGAACGGCTCACCCGCCATCGAGCACGACTCGTCGAGCACGAACAGCAGCTCGCGGGGCTGGGCGACGTAGGCGTCGTCGACGAGCTGGGGCTCGAACGACAGCGCGAGGGTGCCGTCTTCGTCGGGGTCGGCGCGGTTGGTGAGGATCGACACGCGCGGCTGTTGGCCTGCGAGCGACCACGTCAGCTCGAGGTCGCGGTCGGGCAGGGTGCCGTCGGGGAAGCGCACGATCGCGCCCCACGTGCCTTCGTCGTCGACCACGAGATCGTGGCTGTCCGAGAACAGGGCTTCGATGGGCATGCCTTCGTCGAGGTACACCGTGACGTCCATCGTCGGGACGTCGGCGCCGTACGGCGTCTCGAGCGCGGCGGCGTCCTCCACCCAGGGGGGGCTGTACCGTGGCCCCACCGTCATCGGCAACGAGAGGGTGTACAGACCGTCTTCGATCGGCACGACGAGCGCGTACTGGATGGTGACGGTGACCCGCTCGCCGGGGCAGATGCCCGAGACATGCTGGGTGAACAGGTTCTCGCGGGTCTGCTCGAGCAGGGCGGCGCGGCGACCGTCGGCGACGGCGTCGTCGTAGGCCTGGCGGGCGGCGTCGCGCTCCATGATAGCGGCCTCGATGGCGCGGTCGCCCACCTGCAGCTCCATGGCGTCGACGGCGGCCATCGACGGGAGCGGCAGGAGGTACTTGGCTTCGAGCGGCTGGTCGTACGGGTTCTGGAAGAGCTGCACCATCGTGACGCGGGCCAGGCCGGCGTGCACCTCGACGACGACGTCTTGGTGCTTGAGCACGAGCGCGCCCCCGCCTTCAACCCGCAGCTCACCTCCGACGACCTCATCCGACGCAAATACCTCGGGCGGATAGAGGACCGGATCGTATGGAATACCCTCCCAAGCGCGGGCGAACGTCGCCATCACCGTGATCCACGGCGTCATGAGCACCTCCCTTCCGCCCGATCGACCGCGGCGGCGGGGGGAGGTTCGTCAGCGATTCGTCACGGCCGTCAGAACGACCAGGTGAGGGAGTTGCCGCCGATGTGTACGATCGTCGTGCCGGGGCCGGGGCCGTACGCGGCCTCCCAGGCCTGCTTCAGCGGGATGAGGCTGATGAGGAGCGTCTCGGACATCCACGCGTCGCACATGTCGCCGCCGTCGTCGTGGTAGAGTTCGAGGGTGGCCTGGACGGGGGAGCTCTCGGCGAAGCTCTGGTCGGGCCAGCACAGGGTGAAGGTGTGGGCCTCGCAGCCGCCGCCGTAGGACACCTCGACGGACAGGGTGTCGCCGTCGAGGGTCGCGGCGCCGATCTCGGTGGTGGCGCCGCTCTCGGCGCGGCAGTCCGGCAGGTACGTGCCCGACGCGTAGTCCCACGCGCAGGTGCCGGCGTCGCACTGGAAGCCGTACGCCTCGGGGCAGTCGCACACGCTGTCGAAGCCGACGTCGCACTCTTGGAGCTCGGCCTGGTCGAGCAGGGCGTAGAAGCTGGAGGGGTCCGCGTCGAGGCGCGCGACGAGGTCGCGGGTGCAGCCGCAGCTCGTGCCGGGCAGGGGTTGGCCGCACTCGGCGTGGGTGGTGCACGACTGGATGTCGGCGCGGGCGGCGTCGAGGTCGGCGAGCACGTCTTCGCACGGTCGCAGCGCGCTGGTGCCGACGCAGGCGAGGATCGACAGCAGGGTCATGGTCACCTCCACCGGGAGTCTACGCCCGGTTGGCGCGGCGATAAGGGGACCGTCCCAACGTTCGGCGGACGTGAGCCCGGACGTGAAGCGCGACAGAACAACCCACGTGGGTCGTTGTAAGGGATCACCCCGAAGCGGTAGGTATTGGCTGCTTTACGACTGGCGTTGGTCGTCGTAGCGGCGGTGGTCGACGTGGTCAACGCGTCGCTTGATCCGATTGGAAGTGGTTCGATCGGTCGCCGCGACGCGTTGTCCAAGGGGGTGGGCAACCGTGTGCGACCCGTCGACCTGTCCGGACGTTGCGGGCCCGTCTCTGCCCAGGGTCGTGCACGGTTGTCCACGCCCGGCATCGTCCACCGCCGTTGTGGGCACCGGGCTACCGGCCGACGACCCACGTGGGTCGCGTTGGTGCTGACGCGGCGTCGTCGACAGGGCCG
>CAIUDO010000466.1 GCA_903897935.1 uncultured Pseudomonadota bacterium | reverse complement strand
GACGGCGTCGGCGAGCCCGCGCGGCGTGCCCGGCGCGACGGTCGTCAGGTCACGCGCGGGCAAGCCGGCGCGCACGGCGGTCAGGTACGCGTCGAGCGTGCTCGCCCCGTACGGTCGGACCTGGTGGCCCGCGACGCACTCGAACAGCACGGCGCCGACCGCGAACAGGTCGGTCCACGGGCCGATCCTGCCGCCGCGCACGGACTGTTCGGGGGCCATGTAGTAGGGCGTGCCGGCGATCTCGGTCGAGGTGCCGCCCATGTCGTGCGCGACGTGCGCCACGCCGAAGTCGAGCAGCTTCGGCACCACGCCGAGCAGGTCGCTGTGCGCCAGGAACAAGTTCGCGGGCTTGATGTCGCGGTGCACGATCCCGTGGCGGTGCACCTTCTCGAGCACCGCGAGCACCTCGCTCACGAGGCGCGCCGCCAGGGGCGGTTCGAGGGGGCCGCGGCGCAGCCGGTGCTCGAGGTCTTCGCCTTCGAGCAGCTCCATCGCGATGTACCAGGTGCCGTCTTCGAGCTGGTCGATGTCGTAGACCTGCGGGAGGCGGTCGTCGCGGAGGCGGCTCGCCGACAGCGCCTCGGTGCGGAAGCGCTCGACCAGGCGCGCGTTCGCCGACAGCTCGGGACGCAGCGTCTTGATGACCAGCCGCGTGTTGAGGACCGGGTGCGTGGCCTCGTAGATCACGCCCATGCCGCCGGCGCCCATCGTGCGGACGATGCGGTACCGACCGACGTCACGGCCTGCGCCCAGGAGCGAGGGACGCACCTGAGGGTCCGTGCGCCCGGCTTCACGCGTTGTGTGGGCCATTCGAGGCGTAATCCCGGTTCAGCGCGCTCCCAGGGTATCACCACGCCGGTCGATGAGGGGCCGCGCGATCGAAAAGAAGCCGTCGCCCGCCCGTACGCGCGCGCCTCGGTGGTAGCGTGTCGGGTGTGGAGGCGACGCATGGATGGGCTCACCGCCCGGCTGATCGAGCATGGCTACGCCGCGTCGCGAGCCGTCGCCGCGTGGGGCGACGCCGCCATCGCCGAGCTGCGTGAGGGGCCCGCCGCGTTCGTCGCGTCCGGCGCGACCGCGTCGGCGGCGCGGCTGTGGGCCGCCGCCCACGAGTCCTCCGGCGCGCCCGCGTGGGCGCTCACGCCCTACGACCTCGAGCGGCGCGCGCTCCCGGCGGGCACCCGCGTCGTGTTGATGTCGGTCTCCGGGGCGAACCACGACATCGTGCGGGCGACCCAGGTCGCGCTCGGCCGCGGCGGGCCGGTCGTCGCGGTGACCGGCGACCCGGAGTCGCCGATGGCGCGCCTCGCACGCGGCGACGGGGCCAGGTTGTTGTCGCTCCCGACCCCCGACGACGAGCACCTGATCGCGAACCCGTGGCGGATCGTCGGCCTGACGGTCGCCGCCGCGTCGGTGTACGCGGGGCCCGGCCCGTGGGCGGAGCGGCTCGCCGCCGCGTCCGCGCCCGTGGTTTGGGCGCGCCGGCCGTCGATGATCTTCAGCCTCGGCGCTGGGTTCGCGGCGCCAGCGGCGTACGACCTCGCCGAGAAGTCGGTCGAGAGCGGGTACGCACCGTCGTTGCACACCGACGAGCGCAACTTCGCGCACGGCGCGCTCATGGTGGCCGCGAGCGACCCGTCGCGCGCGCTCGTCACGTTGTTCGCGACGCGTCGCGGGTCGTCGTACGCCCGGCGGTTCGCGGCGGCGCTGCCGCCTGAAATGCAGCGCTGCGTCGTCGCCGCGGACGACGACGGGATCGCGGGCGCCGTCGCGCTCGTCGGGGCGGGCATCCGGCTGTTCCACGCAGCCCTCGACGGCGCGGCCATGGCCCCGACGCACCACGACGTGCCGTCATGGGGGCGCACCCTCCACTTTTTGCGGGTCGAAGACGAGGATTGATCGGATCCGGTTGCGCGCTCGTGGTCTACTCGCGCCGCTTGGGGGGGCCAGTGCACGACGAAGGCAGCTTGCGCGCGTTTGGTGCGCTCATCGTTCGGATCCAACAAGGCGGGCACTTGTCCCGTCACGAAGCCAGCCACGCGTTCACGACGATCTGGCGCAACGAGCAGCCGGAGCTCCAGCAGGGCGTATTCATCGAGGCGCTCCGGTCGCGAGGGCCGTCCCCCGACGAGATGGCCGGCTTCATCGACTCCTTCGAGGCGGCGTGGTTCGCGGTGAACCCGGGCTCGGTCGGCGGCGCGCAGCCGCACGTCATGGTGTGCGGCGTCGGCAGCGACAGCCTGAAGACGGTCAACGTGTCGAGCGGCGCGTCGATCATCGCGGCGGCGTGCGGGCTGCGGGTGCACAAGGTGTGCGCGCCTGGCATGACCGGCGTGAGCGGGAGCGCGGACGTGTTCGCGATCGCGGGCGTCGATCCCCATGTACCGCACGAGGCCGCGCTGAGGGCGTGCCGGGAAGGCGGGCTCGGGGTCACCTCGGTCGTCGGGGCGCACGCGCTGCCGGTCGGTCACGTGCGCGTGCTCGGCTCGTTGCGGTGCGCCACCGTGCTCCACCTCGGCGGGCCGATGTCGCGGTTCTCCGAGGACGAGCGCCACAAGATGGTCGGCGTGCCGGCGCCGCCGCTCACCCGGTTCGTCGTCGAGGGGCTCAAGGCGGCCGGCTTCGAGACGGCGATCTCGCCGTGCGGCACCGCCGCGGGGGCGCCCGGCCGGTTCATGGACGAGTTCTCGAACGCGGGCCCGACCTTCGTGGCGCGCCTCGCCGCCAACGGCGCGATCACCGAGTACGTCGTGCACCCCGAAGACGCTGGGCTGACGGCGGTTCCGTTCGAGAAGATCGCCGCCGCGGCGACCCGCGACGAGAACGTCTCCAACATGCTCGACGTCATCGAGGGGCGCCACGAGGACGGGCCGGTGCTCGAGCTGCTCGCGCTCAACGCCGCCGCGCTGCTCGAGCAGATGGGGCACGCCGACAGCCTCGCGTCCGGCGTCACGCTCGCGCGTCAGGCGGTGGCGTCGGGCAAGGCGGCCGAGCTGCTGCGCCACACGCGCGCGCTGCAGAACCTCCCGCCCGCGTAGCGCTCAGCCGGTCGGGTCGTCGTCGCACACGTCGCCGACGCCGTCGCCGTCGCCGTCGCGCTGATCGTCGACCCACAGCTCGGGCCCGCCGAGCGACACCGCCACGTCCGTCATCGGCGCGCCGTCCGGGTACCGCAGGCGCGAGATCACGCCCCACCCGCCGCCGCCGTCGTACACCTTGACGACCACCCGATGCCAGCCGGCCTCCAGCGACGCCGGGAACACGAACGCGTCGGTGTAGATGCCCTGACACCCTGCGATCGAGCCGAGCTCTACCCCGTCGACCCACACGCGGATGCCGTCGTCCGGGCCGAACGTGAGCTCGAGGTCGCGCGCCTCCGGGAGCTCGAACCACGCCGCGCCGTACGCCTCACGGGGCGCGGCCGCCGCGCTGTACCAGGTGAGGAAGTCCATCACCGCGGTGCTCGTCGCGGGGGCGAGCCACGCGCGCCACGGGGTGCCGTCGGGGGCGGCGTCCCCGAGCGCCGGCGCGGCGTCAGCGTCGGACTTCGCTGCGAACGCGTCGAGCGACGGCTCGCAGCCGCCCGGGGTCACCCCGTCGGTGAACGGCCCGAGCACCAGCATCTGGCGGAGGAACCCGTCATCCCAGGTCGAGAAGTCGTACGACATCCCGACGCCGTTCGGGGTGTCAGGGCAGTTGTCCGTGACGTCGTCGACGCCGTCGTTGTCGTCGTCGGGGTCGCACGCGTCGGCGGTGCCGTCGAGGTCGCGGTCTTGCGACGGCTCGGGCGTGAGCGGCGGCAGGTCCGTGCACGAGTCGTACACCGCGACCGACAGCGCGTACCCGTCGACCCGCTCGCCGAACGCGCCCTGCACGCACGCCGCGTACGCGCCGGCCGGCAGGTAGCGCGCGAAGGTGTCGACGTTCGGGTCGAGGGCGCCGCACCCGCTCGTGCCGGGCAGGCCGGTGGCCATCCGGCCGTCCGACGCGTCGACCAGGTCGACGATCACGTCGGGGTCGCACAGACCGTCGCGCGTGACGATCGCCTCGACCGCGCCGTTGTCGGGCACGTCGAACGAGAAGCAGTCCCGATCCCCGCCCCACAAGTGGCCGTACACCATCGACGGCGCCGCGAGCGGGGTCGCGCTCACGAAGTCGTCGTTCGGCTCGACCTCGGCGGGCCCGTCCTCGACCGCACACCACGGGGTGCAGCCGTCGCCGCCGACGAGGTTGCCGTCGTCGCACGCCTCCTCCGCGCCAACGTCGCCGTCGCCGCACAGCGGGTCGGACAAGCCGGTGGTGGGCGGCGGCTCCGTCTCGGACGTGGTGGGCGTGGCGGCGGTGTGCCCGGTCTCCTTTCCTGCACACGCCACGAGCGACAACACGATGGTCCAGATCCGCATGGGCCCCCCGCGCGCTAGGATAGCGCGTCCCCTTGCTCCGCTGGAGGTCCGATGTCGCGCTGGTGCGGGCTCATGCTGATGACGTTGGCCGCGTGCGGCGGCCCCGCGGTCGAGACGGCCCCGGCGACGACCGATCCCACCGATCCGACCGAGCCGACCGACTCCGAGCCGACCGACTCCGAGCCTGCCGCCGACCCCGACCTGTGCGACACCGACGGCCTCACGCGGCGCCCGCTCCAGACCGAGGGCGCGTTCGGCGACGAGCGGCGCGACCTCGCCGACGACTTCACGCTCTCCACGCCGGACGGCGACTTCGAGTTCTTCGAGCAGTGGACGGGCTGCGAGACCTACGTGGTGCTGTCCGACCTGATGCCCACGTCCCCGCTCGACGACACGCCGATGATCGATCAGGTGGATCAGCTCGCCGAGCTCATCGAGAAGAGCCCGCGCAACGTGCACTACTTCTTCGTCAGCTACCGCTCCGACTCGGACGACTTCGTCGCCGAGGTGCAGGCCAACCTCGACGACGCGCTCGCGATGGTCGACGACGACCTCGCCGAACACCTCGGCCCGCGGCTGCACGTCGTCGACGAGCCGGCGTCGAACTTCGACAACTGGGTGCAGGAGGCGCTGTTCCACCCTGGGTACGGCTTCGCGATCGACCGGTTCCAGCGGATCCGCGACCTCGGCTCGCTCGGCGACGTCATGCAGTACGACGTCGCGCTCGGCAACATCGGGTACTGGCCGTGGCGCGACAGCGTCGCCTACGCGGCCCACATGCCGGCGTACTTCAACTACGAGTCCGACCTCGACGACCGGGCGTCCGATCCGGCGTTCACAACGTTGTACCTGATGTACGACGAGCCGGTGTGGCTCACCGGCAAGGACCGCGACGACGTCGTCTTCCCCGACGCCGCCACCATGGCCGGCTACGACACCATGCTGATCGACCTCCAGCACCACTGCGATCCGGCGCTCGACGAGTGGGGCAACTGCGACGCCTGGGACGCCGTGCAGTCGTTGTGGCTGTGCGACGAAGACGACGTTTGTACCGTGGAAGTCGCTCGGTATATCACCACCTACCACCGCGAGGGGCGCTGGCTCGCCGACGCCAGCCAGCTCCTCCCGTACTTCCGCGAGGGCGGCGCCCACCGGCTCGCCCTGCTGGGCATCCGTGGCGGCCACTACGTCACGCTGCGGGTGCTGCTCGGCACGAAGCAGAGCGACGGCCTGACCCCGTACGCGATCGTTCCGATGTGGACGGGGGGCGGGTTCGACGCCAACTACGACGCGAACCACCCGCCGATGACCGTCGACGTCCCGTCCGACATGGTGAAGGCCACGCTGCAGGTGACGGTGACCGGCCACGGGATGTCCGAGGGCGACAACTGCGCCGAGTTCTGCGACCATCGCCACTACTTCGCGATCGGCGGCTCCACCTGGGCCGCCGAGCACCCGACCATCGACAACATCGTCGGCTGCCTCGAGCAGATCCCGCGCGGCGCCGTGCCCAACCAGTACGGGACCTGGTGGTACAACCGGTCCAGCTGGTGCCCGGGCATGCAGGTGGAGCCCTGGGTCTTCGACGTCACGAGCGAGCTCGTCGCCGGGTCGCCCGCCACCGTGTCGTACACGACGAACTACGGCGACGTCGAAGGCGGCACCATCGAGCTGCGAACCTTCATGGTGTTCTGGAAGTAGGGCGCTCCCGCCGCGCGTGTGCCGGGCCGCCCGGCGTGGTACGGAGGCGCCGTCGGGAGGGACGATGACGGCCGGTTGTGCGCTTTGGCTGGCGAGGGGCACGCCGCGGGTCGTCCTCGTCGTCATGGGCGGGCTGCTCGCAGGTTGCGGTGGGCCGGCGCCGATCATCGCCCACGTCGTCGACGTGTTCGACAACCCGATCGAAGGCGCCGAGGTGATCGTCGAGGGGCAGGCCGAGCGCCTCGTGAGCGACGGGCACGGCGTCTTCTACCTGCCGGCGGGCCTCACCACCGCGGTCGTTCGCGCCGGGCGCGAGGGGTTCATCCCGGAAGAAGCCACGCTGGATCTGTCCCGCCCGGCGGTGGTCCGTTTGTACCCCCGCCCGGAGAAGTCAGGGTTCTACCTGGTTGGCGCCACGGCGTACGTCGCGTTGTCGCCCGTCGCCGTCGAGGCGGTGGGCACCGAGCTCGAGCAGGTGCGCGGCGTGCGCACGGTCGGCGACGCGTCGACCACGGGCGGCCGCCCCGAGATCCTGTTCCATACGGACCTGAAGCTGGATCAGGTCATGCGGGTCGGCCTTGGCCTGCACCCGCTCGCGTACACGGCGGAGACCGAGATGGCGGGCCCGTTCGCGGAGACGCGGGTCCCGGTGCGGATGTGGACGTCGGCCGGCGAGCTGCCGCTCGACATCGAGCCGATGCGGAGCCGGCAGGACTACTTGCTCACGTCGACGGCGCCGTTGGGGCCGGGCCCGTACGCGATCGACACCCAGTCCTTGCTCGACGGCGGGGAGCGCGCGGCGCTCGACAACGTGCCGCTGCCGCTGCGCGTCGCGTACCCGTTCGAGCTGCGCTGACCGTGCCCGTGGCGGCGCTCGGTGCCGTTGGATGCTCGATCGTCACGTCTCGAGGCGACGCCGATGCAGCTGCGCTGAGGGCCGCGGGCCGCGCGACGCGGCCAGGTCGGATGGGGACGCTGGCGACGAGCGAGGGTGAAGTCGTAGCTTCGGCCGTGCCGGGGCGTTCGTTGCCGACGTATGACCGGTCCGAAGCGCCGGGCAGGGTCGTGCGCGCACGCTCGACGTGATGGACCGCCCTCTCCGCCTCGGACGTTGGGTCGCGGGGCGATCTCATCGCGCCCGCGCGTCGCGACCGCACCCCACCCACGGCGCGCGTGCTGCCGTTCCATCGTAGGGGCGCGATTCATCGCGCCCGCGGGGACGCGCGGCCTCCCAACGTTGGGGCGCGGTTGACCGGCCCTTACGGTCACGGGTTCTCGTACCGCCACTTCACCAGCGCGCCCGTCGCTTCCGCCCACAGCTTCGCGAGCGCCGCGTCCCCACCGGACTCCAGCGCGGCGACGTCCATACACGCCGTGCCCCACGCCGCCGTCGACAACAACACCCGCCGCGTGCCCCGCTGGTAGATGAGGTGGCCCACCTCCGGAACGGCGGACAACGCCGACAACCCAACGTGCGCGTCGGTGCACCGGAACGCGCCGCTGCCGTCGACCAGGAGCTCCTGCAGCCGCCACGTGCCGAGGCCGTCGGTGGTGTTCGGGGTGAGCGGCAGCGCGCCGTCGACCGCGACGACGGTGGTGATCTGGGCGCAGTCTTGGCGCTCCGCGAACGCGACGAGCGCCTTGTAGACGGCGTCGTCGGCGGGCGCGACCGCGCCCTCCTTGGCGAGCGGACCGAGGTTCGAGATCCGGAACGTCATCGGGCACGGGTCGCCCGCGAGCGCGGTCATGGTGAGCCCCAAGACGACCAAGGACATGGCGCCTCCTTGCCGTCCTCCTACCTGCGACGGCGTCTACGAATCTTTTAGTTGTCGTCTACGAAGACCTTAGTTATTGTCGTGGCGTGAGGACGCCGTGACCGACGACAAGCTGCTGACCGAGGCCGAGCTCGAGCTGATGAACGCCCTGTGGGACGTGGGGTCGGGCACCGTTCGAGACGTTCAAGCTGCGCTCCCGCCCGGGCGCGCCTACACGACCGTCTCCACGATCCTGCGCATCCTGGTCGACAAGGGGTTCGCCGTCGCGACCCCGGAGGGGCGCGCACATCGGTACGCGCCGGCGGTGACCCGCGCCGACTACCAGGAGCGGTCGGTGCGCCACCTCGTCGGCCACGTCTTCGATGGGGACGCGCTGGCGCTGGCCCGGCACCTCGTCAGCGGCGAGGTCTCCGCGGATCAGCTCGAAGCGCTGCGGCGCCTCGTCGACGCGCGGCTCGGCCGATGATCGTCCTCCACTCCCTCGTCGCGCTGCAGCTGCTCGGCCTCGCTGGCTACGCGTCGCTGCGCCTCGCCGACGCGCTCTCGATCGGCCCGCGCGCGGTCGCCCGGCTCGGGCGCGCCCTGGTGCTCCTGGTGCCGCTGCTCGCCGCGCTCGCGGTCATCGTCGACGGTCCCGGGCCGTCGCTGGCGCCCGCGCGGGTCCATCACGCGGCGAAGGCGCCCGGCGAGGTCGTGCTCTCGGTCGCCACGCCGACCACCACCCTGCTCGACGTGCAGACCACCCCGGGCCGGATCGACCTCGCCGCCGCCGTCGGCCTCAGCGTGGTGGGCCTCGCGGTCGGTCGGGCCGTCGTCGAGGTCGTGCGGGTGCGCCGCCGCCTCGCCGGGACGTTGGTGTGGCGGCGGATCGGCCGGGTCGAGCTGCGTCTCGCGCCGCGGGGCACCTTCGCGGTGTGGTGGTTCGGCCGACGGATCGTGGCGCTCGACCGCGATCTCGTCGCCACCCCGGACGCGCTCGGGCTCGCGCTCCGCCACGAGCTGCAGCACCACCGCGCCGGCGATCCGCTCGCCGCGTGGGGCCTGCTCGCGCTGCGCGCCGCCTCCGTGTACAGCCCATGGATCGAAGCGTGGGCCCGCCTGCAAGAAGCCGCCGAAGAGCTCGCATGCGACGCCGCGGTCGTCGCGCGGCCCGGCGTCTCCCGATCCGCCTACGCCTACGCGTTGCTCGACGCCGCGTCCCGCGGCGAACCCTCACCGCTCGTCACCGGGTTCGTCCCGGCGCCGGGCCCATTGCTCCACCGGAGGATCTCGATGTTGACCGACCCACGCCCCAGCCTCAACCACCGCCTGCCCGCCGCCCTCCTCGCCGTAGCGCTGTTGATGGGCGGCACCGCCTTCGCGTCGGGCCTCGTCGTCGACGACGCCCGCATCGACGACGCCACGCTGGAACAGGCGGCGCGCGCCGCCCAGGACGACGCGTTCCCCATCTCGTTGTCCGCCCCGGTGGCTGCTCGCGTCCGGTCGCTCGCCGGCAGCGAGCGCGGCCGCGCGTACGTACGAGCGTCCATCTCGCGGAGCGAGGCGACCTACGGCGTGATGGTCGACGACGCCCTCGCCGCGTACGGCTTGCCGCCGCAGCTCGCCGCGGTGCCGCTCGTCGAGTCGGGGTACGACAACCTGCCGGCGCACCGGAACCCGGTCGGAGCGGCGGGGTTGTGGCAGTTCATGCCGGAGACCGCTCGGATGTACGGCCTGCGCGTCGACGCGACGGTCGACGAGCGCCTCGACCCGGCGCGCGCGACGGACGCCGCCTGCCGTCTGCTGCGCGACCTGCGCGCACGCCACGGGGACTGGGGCCTCGCGCTCGCCGCCTACAACCAGGGGGATCAGGCCGTGATCACCGCGGTCGCGGCGGAGGGCACCCGCGACGTCGGGGCGTTGATCGAGGCCGGCGCGCTCAACGACTACGCCGCCCAGGTGCTCGCGGCGGCGATGGTGCTGGAGCAGCCGGCGCTGCTCGACTGATCTGCGCGGCACCCCGGCGCACGGTGGGGATCGCGGTGCGCGGCGCCAAGCCCCGCCCCCGCGCGACCCCATCGCGGATCGTCTTGAAATTACAAAGGGGAATCCGTCGTCACCGCCGCGGCGTAGCGCTGCCGCGACAATGCGCCGCGCGGCTCGTTGTCCGACCGGTGTCAATTGGGCAGCGCGAGGGACCAGATGCTTGTGGCCATGTTGGCGGCGTGCGCGGGAGGTGACGGCGTGGAGGTCGCCGTCCCGTTCTCCTTACGGGTGCACGGCGCCCCGCTCGAGTGCGGGGCGACCTTCCCCGGCGTCGGCGCGCCCGAGCGCGACATCGAGCCGCTCGATGGCCGGTTCTTCGTACACGACGTCGCGCTGGTGGACGCTGGCGGCGCGGCGTACCCGCTCACGCTGACCCCGGACGGGGTGTGGCAAGACGACCGGGTCGCGCTGCTCGACTTCGAAGACGACACCGGCGCGTGCGACACCGGATCCCCCGACACCAACGACCTCGTGCGCGGCACCGCCGACCTCGACGTCTCGGAGGCGGTCGGCGTACGGTTCACGCTCGGCGTTCCCGCGGAGCGCAACCACCTCGACGCCGCGACCGCCGACGCCCCGCTCGACGTCTCGGGCATGTGGTGGTCGTGGGCGAGCGGCTACCGGTACGCCCGCCTCGACGTGCGCACGGCCGAGAACCCGTTGTTCCACCTGCACGTCGGCGGGACGGCGTGCACGCTCGACGACGGGGTGTACGGCTGCACGTACGACAACCTGTCGACGGTCGACCTCCCGTGGACCGCGGGGGACGTCGTCGCGCTCGACCTCGGCACGCTGCTCGAGGCCAACGACGTCGAGGCCCCGTACGACGGCGAGATCGACTTCGTCTCCGGCTGCATGTCGTCGGAGTCCGACCCGGAGTGCCCGCCGATCTTCGAGCGGCTCGGCATCTCGTGGGACGGCGCGCAGGGCGCGGCGACGGCGTTCTCTACGGTGGCGCCATGATCCTCTGGCTCGCGCTCGCGTGCGGGCCGCGCGGCGAGACCGCGGTCGTCGCGCCGTCTACGTGGTCCCTCCCGCTGCCCTACGGCTTCCCGGAGCCGCCGGTCCCGGAGTCGAACCCGGCCACGCCGGAGAAGTTCGAGCTTGGTCGTCACTTGTTCTTCGACGAGCGCTTGTCGGCGAACGAGACGCAGGCCTGCTCCGGCTGCCACGACCCGGCGCTCGCGTTCGCCGACGGCCTGACGACCTCCACGGGATCGGAGGGCGCGGTGCTCAGCCGCAACTCGATGGCGCTGGTCAACGTCGCGTGGAACAGCACCTACACCTGGCCGAACCCGACGCTGGTCACGCTGGAGGAGCAGCTCCTCGTGCCGATGTTCGGCGAGAGCCCGGTGGAGCTCGGGTGGACCGGCCACGAGGCCGAGATCCTCGCCCGCATCGACGACGATCCGCAGTACGACGAGCTGTTCGCGGACGCGTTCCCCGGGGAGGACGTGTCCGTCGAGACGGTCGTCGCCGCCCTCGCGACGTTCGTGCGCGGCCTGACCAGCGCCGACAGCCCGTACGATCGGTACCTCGCGGGCGAGCCCCTCGACCCCGCCGCCGAGCGGGGCCTGATCCTGTTCTTCTCCGAGAAGGCCGAGTGTTACCACTGCCACTCCGGGCCAACGTTCTCGGTGGCGTTCGCCAGCAAGGACCGCCCGGATCCCGGGAACGCGTTCTTCAACACCGGCCTGTACAACGTCGACGGTCAGGGCGCGTACCCGCCCAACAACCAGGGCCTGATCGAGTTCACCGACCAGGACTACGACATGGGCCGGTTCCGGGCGCCGACCCTACGTAACCTGCGGTGGACCGCGCCCTACTTCCACGACGGATCGGGGGCGACCCTCGACGACGTCATTGACCACTACGACGTCGGCGGCCGCACCGTAGAAGGCGACTACGCCGGGGTCGGCGCGGAGAGCCCGCTCAAGGACCCGCTGGTGCGCCCGATGAACCTCACGGACAGCGAGAGGGCCGATCTGCTCGCGTTCCTCGACGCCCTCAACGACCCGTCCTTCGTCGCCGAGCCGGCGTTCTCGAACCCCTTCCAGTAGCCCCAAGACAAGCGCAGGGCCGAGCCATCAGCCATCAGCCATCAGCCATCAGCCATCAGCCATCAGCTTTCAGCTTGATAATGGCGCGATGGTGACCCAACCGACCTTCACCTGAACGCGAACAACCCGGTCGACTGCCGGTGAGCGATGCATGGCTTTGACCGGGCTGACCGCTGACCGCTGACTGCTGGTAGGGCCGCTACCCGTCCTTGCTCGCGTTCACGGCTTCGAACCACCCGTCGAGCGCGCCCGACTCGAGCTCCTGGCGCGCGTGCTCGGTGAACGCCAACCAGGTGAGCCACTGGTGCAGCTTCGCGGCGTCGGCCGGGTCGTCCCCGCGCTCGAGGCGGGCCCGCAGCTTGGGCAGCTCGACCCGGCGCGCCCAGTCTTGGCAGCGGAGGACGAACTCGTGGCTGGCCTTGAGCGCGAGCGCCGGGTCTTCGCTCGTCGACCGGTCCTTCGCGTGGTCCCACAGGCTCATTTGGCGCTCGCGTCGCCGGCGAGCTGCCCGCGGATCGGGAGCAGGCTCAGGATCCCGCGCCGGGCGAGCCCGTCGACGAGCCCGTATCCGACGCGCGCGAGCACCAAGAGCCCCCTCAGGCGCTCCGCGACGACGACGAGCTCGTGATCGTCCGGGCGCTCGAGCCGCGCCTGCTCCACCAACGCCAGCGCCTCTTCGAATCGGCCGACCGCGCGCCCCACCATTCGCAGCTCACGCTGCTCGATGATGCGACGGATCATGCCGAGCACGTCGGTCTCAGCGGTGTAATGCCGCTTACGGTCGCCCGGAAGGCTCGCACGGACGATGATCTCCCACTGGAGCATCTCGTTGATCGCCATCGACACCGCGCCTGCGCTCATGCCGGTGTGCTCCGCGATCTCGTCGGCCGAGAGCGGCCGCCCGGCGAGGTAGAGCAGCGACCAGATGCGTCCGAGCGAAGGCTTGAAGCCCCAAAATGCCACGATCTCGCTCATGGTCTCGGCGGCCAGCGCGATGGCGCGGGTGTGCGCGTCCCCGGTCATGGGATTCCTCCCGGGGGACGTGTAACACCCTTGCTCACTTCCGTCAGAACTTTCAGAAGGCATTGAAAAGTCAGCCGGGTTGGTTATGCGTGGGGGCCTGGAGGTACCATGCCGTCGACCGCGTTCCGGGAGCTCCCCGGAGGTCCCGGCTGGCGGGAGCGCCCCGCCGGATTGGTGACAGGTCGCGGAGATGCTCGGGTGAACGGTGCCGCTGGTGCGTTGCTGCTCGTCTCGGAGGAGCTGCTCGCGGCCGAGCGGGCGCTCTCCGAGCTCATCCAGTCCGACGTCGCGGCGGTCCCGGTGGTCGCTGGGCACCTCGTCGCGGCGGGCGGCAAGCGGCTCCGTCCCGCGCTGTGCGCGCTCTCGTTCCGAGCGTTGGACTTACCGATTCGGCATCGCCTGCTGTGTGTCGGCGAGCTCATCCACCTGGGATCGCTGCTGCACGACGATGTGGTTGACGCGTCGGACACCCGGCGGGGCCGTCCGGCGGCGCACCGTTGGTACGGGAGCGCGGTCGCGGTGCTGTCCGGCGACTTCTGCCTCGCCCGCGCGGTGCTGCTCGCGGCGGAGGAGGGCGGTCACCGCGCGGTCACCGAGCTCGCGCGGGCCGTCACCGAGATGGCCGAGGGGGAGGTGCTGCAGCTTCAGCGCGCCGGCGACCTGTCGACCACCCGGGCCGCGTACCTCGAGGTCATCGACCGCAAGAGCGCCGCCCTGATCGCGTGGTGCGCAGCGGCGCCCGCGTGGTCGGCCGGCCGCGACGACGACGCCGAGGCGCTCGCGCGGTTCGGGCGCGGTGTCGGCGCCGCGTTCCAAGTCACCGACGACGTGCTCGACTACGCGCCCGACACCGGCAAGCCGCCCGGCCAGGACCTGCGCCAGCGCAAGGTCACGCTGCCGCTGCTGTTCGCGATGGAGGCCGATCCCGGGCTTCGCGACCTCCTGGTCGCCGGCGCCCCGTCCGAAGCCGACGTGCCCGCGTTGGTCCACCGGGTGCGGCGCACCGGCGCGCTGGACGCGGCGCTCGACGCGGCCCGGGAGATGGTCGCCGACGCGGTCGACGCGTTGTCGATCCTGCCCGATAACGAGGGTCGCGACGCGCTGATCGCGCTCGGCCGCCACCTGGTCGACCGGGTCCGCTGATGCGCCTCGTCGTCGGCGTCACTGGCGCGTCCGGCTCGATCTACGCGGCGCGGGCGCTGTCGTTCTTGCAGTCCGTCGCGCCCGAGCGCGGGATCGCGGTCGACGTCGTGTTCTCGAAGACGGGACGGCTCGTCTGGCGGCACGAGATCGGCACCGACCCGGCCAGCTACGGCTTCCCGATCCACGCGCCGGGTGACATGACCGCGCCGTTCGCCAGCGGATCCGCCCGCTACGACGCGATGGTGGTCGTGCCGTGCTCGGCGGGCGCGCTGTCCCGGATCGCGCTCGGGATCAGCCACGACCTCGTCGGGCGCGCGGCGGACGTCATGCTCAAGGAGCGCCGCCCGCTCGTGCTGGTCCTGCGGGAGAGCCCGTACGGCCTGATCCACCTGCGGAACATGGTCGCGGTGACCGAAGCGGGCGCGTGCGTCATGCCGGCGAGCCCCAGCTTCTACTCGGGCGCGAAGACGATCGAGCAGGCGGTCGACACCGTCGTCGCCCGCATGTTCGACCAGATCGGCGTCGAGAACGACCTGGTGCGGCGGTGGAGCGGCCTGCACCCAGAGGAGCGCACATGATGGCGGAATTGTCCGCGCCGGCCCAGAAGGTCGTCGCTCTGGCCGGCCTCGGCGACCTCGCCGAGAAGCTCGCAGCAGGGGAGCGCCTCGATCTGGCCGACGGGGTGCGGCTGCTCGAGACGCCGGACGTCGCCGCGCTGGGCGCGCTCGCCAACGCGGCGCGTGAGCGCCTGCACGGCGACGTCACCTACTTCAACCGCAACCTGCACATCAACGCGACCAACGTGTGCGAGGCCGACTGCATCTTCTGCAGCTTCGCGCGGCTCGAGACGGGCCACCCCGACGCCTACACGATGACCCTCGACGAGGCGGTCGGCCGCTTGCGCAGCCTCGATGGCGCGTTCCTCACCGAGGTCCACATCGTCAACGGGCTCAACCCGGACCTGCCGTTCTCCTACTACACCGACCTGTTGTCGGCGCTGAAGGCGGTGCGGCCCGACGTTCACCTCAAGGCCTTCACCGCCGTCGAGATCGCGTACTTCGCCGAAAAGTATGGCATGACCACCGAGGAGGTGCTGCGGGCCCTCGTCGCGGCAGGCCTCGGGTCGTTGCCGGGGGGCGGCGCCGAGGTGTTCGCCGACCGCGCGCGCCGCAAGCTGTGCGCCGACAAGGTCAGCGCCGACGGCTGGCTCGACGTGCACCGCGTCGCGCACCGGATGGGCCTGCGATCGAACTGCACCCTACTGTACGGCTCGATCGAGACGCTCGAGGAGCGGGTCGACCACCTGCTGCGCCTGCGCGACCTCCAGGATGAGACCGGCGGGTTTCAGACGTTCATCCCGCTCAAGTTCCACGCGGAGAACAACCGGCTCGAGAAGCTGCCCGAGCCGACGGCGCTCGACACGCTGCGGCTGTTCGCCACCGCCCGGCTCGTGCTCGACAACATCCCGCACCTCAAGGCGTACTGGCCGATGCTGGGCACGAAGGTCGCGCAGCTCTCGCTCTGGTACGGCGTCGACGACCTCGACGGCACCGTGCGGGAGGAGCGCATCTACCACATGGCCGGCGCGAGCACGCCGCAGATGCTGGGTCGGGACCAGCTCATGGCGCTTATCCGGGCCGCCGGCCGGATCCCGGTCGAGCGCGACACCCACTACGCCGTCGTCGCGGAGTCGTGATGATCCGGATCGCCACGGTCGGGTACCTCAACGCCCGCCCGCTGACCTCGCGCCTCGACCCGTCCCGGTACACGATCCGGTCGGGGCACCCGTTCGAAGTCGCGGAGTGGCTGGCGTCGGGCGCGGTCGACCTGGCGTTGGTCCCCATCGGCGCCGTGCTGGATCACGCGCGCGCGGTCCGGCTGGTGCCCGGGGTGTGCATCGGCGCGCTCGGCCCGGTGCGGTCGGTCGTGCTCGCTGGGTCGGCGCCTCCCCATGCGTGGCGCCGCGTGTACCTGGACGGGGTGAGCCGGACGAGCGTGCTGCTGGCCCGGCTGCTGTTGGCCGGGCCGCTCGCGGGGCGCGTCGGGGCGGGCCTGGAGGTGGTCGACGCGCCGCCCG